>NZ_JBCDMW010000015.1:0-82791 GCF_038433155.1 Luteococcus sp. H101 | reverse complement strand
AGTGGCCCCGCGGGGACATCTGGGGCAGGTCGACCCCCCGCACCACATTCAGCGGGTCCGCGTCCGGCCCGTCGGCCCGCTGGGGTGGTTCCCCCGCGGGCCGACGCCGACGTCGTTGCTCGAAGGCCACGCTCAGAAGGTGATCTCGCCGGTCTCGGGATCAATCACCTCGGCGGGCTCGGCGGCGGCCTCCTCGGCCTGGTCCCCCATCCCCAGCGCGGCCAGGATCTTCTCCTCGATCTCCTGCGCCACGTCGGGATTGGTCTTGAGGAAGGTGCGGGCATTCTCCTTGCCCTGGCCCAGCTGGTCGGTGCCGTAGGTGAACCAGGAGCCGGCGCGACGGATGATGCCGTGCTCCACGCCCATGTCGATCAGGCTGCCCTCGCGGCTGATCCCCTGGCCGTAGAGGATGTCGAATTCCGCCTGCTTGAAGGGCGGGGCCACCTTGTTCTTGACCACCTTGACGCGGGTGCGGTTACCCACCATGTCCGTGCCATCCTTCAGCGTCTCGATCCGACGCACGTCCAGCCGCACGGAGGAGTAGAACTTCAGCGCCTTGCCACCGGTGGTGGTCTCGGGCGAACCGAACATCACGCCGATCTTCTCGCGCAGCTGGTTGATGAAGATCGCGGTGGTGCCCGCGGAACTCAGGGCGCCGGTCATCTTGCGCAGCGCCTGGCTCATCAGGCGCGCCTGCAGGCCGACGTGGGAGTCACCCATCTCACCCTCGATCTCGGCCCGCGGGGTCAGCGCCGCCACCGAGTCGATCACGATCAGGTCCAGCGCACCGGAGCGGACCAGCATGTCCGCGATCTCCAGGGCCTGCTCGCCATTGTCCGGCTGGCTGACCAGCAGGGCGTCGGTGTCGACGCCGAGCTTCTGGGCATAGTCCGGGTCCAACGCGTGCTCGGCGTCGATGAAGGCGCAGATGCCGCCGGCCTTCTGGGCATTGGCGATGGCGTGCAGTGCCACCGTGGTCTTGCCACTGGACTCCGGGCCGTAGATCTCGACGATCCGACCGCGCGGGAGGCCACCGATCCCCAGGGCGATGTCCAGGGCCACCGAGCCGGTGGGAATGAAACCGATCGGGACCCGGGTCTCCTCCCCCAACCGCATGACGGTGCCCTTGCCGTGGGCCTTCTCGATCTGGGCGAGCGCGGCCTCCAGGGCCTTCTGACGATCTGCGACAGCCATGACGGCCTTCCTTTCCAGCCGGGGTCTGCCCGGACGAGCGTTTGGTGAACCAACACCACAGACTCTAGAAATCGCCTCTGACAATTTTTCAGCGCCAACCCCGAGCTGTGGAAAACCCGGCCTGTGGACAACCTCTCAGAGATCGCCCCTGCGGGCGTCGTGGTCTCGATCCAGCTCCATAGTAGAACGGGTGTTCGAACAGAACAAGTCGCCGTGTCGGCGTGTCAGCGGTAGCTCGCCGGCAATTCCAGCATCTCCCACACCGCGCGCCAGATGGTGACGTAGTCCGTCCCGGCCGCGATTGCCTCGCGCACCGTGCGGCCACCGAGCTGCGCGAGCACGATGGAATCGGCCCAGATCTCCAGCCGCCCGGGCGGGAGGTGCTCGGCCATTCGGCGCCACAGTTCGGTCTCGCTCACCCCGCCAGCCTAGCGCCGGGCACCACCCGCGCCGGAATTGTCGGTGGCACGCTGCACAATGGCCCACATGACATTCAGCGCCGCCACCCAGGCCTGGTTCGACGGGGTCTTCGATGCCCCCACCCCGGCCCAGACCGCCGCCTGGCAGGCGATCGGCAGCGGGCAGCACGCGCTGGTGATCGCCCCCACCGGCTCCGGCAAGACGCTGGCCGCCTTCCTGCACTCGCTGGACCGGCTGGCGGCGCAACCCCCGTCGAGCAAGGTGCGGGTGCTCTACATCTCTCCGCTCAAGGCACTGGCCGTCGACGTCGAACGCAACCTGCGCGCCCCCCTGCGGGGGATCCAGCTCTCGGCCGAGCGGCTGGGCCTGCCGGCCCCCCAGGTGCGGGTGGCGGTACGCTCCGGCGACACCCCCGCCGCAGATCGTCGACGCCTGCTCAGCAACCCGCCGGACATCCTGATCACCACCCCGGAATCCCTCTTCCTGATGCTCTCCAGCCAGATGGCCGAGACCCTGGATGAGGTGGAGACCATCATCCTGGACGAGGTGCACGCCCTGGCCGGGACCAAGCGCGGGGTCCATCTGGCCCTCAGCCTGGAACGGCTGACGGCCCTGCGTACCAGCCCCGGTGAGGCCCAAAGGATCGGACTGTCTGCCACCGTGGAGCCCCCGGAGCGGGTGGCGGCCTTCCTGGGCGGTGACCGCCCGGTCACGGTGGTCAATCCACCCGCCGCCAAGACCTGGCAGTTGGACGTGGAGGTGCCGTTGGCGGACATGACCGACCTGTCGAGCCCCCCAGGCCAGGACGCGGCCGACCCGGACGCTCCTCCCTCGAACTCCATCTGGCCCTTCCTGGAGGACCGCATCCTGGAACTGGTGGACCAGCACCGTTCCACCATCTGCTTCGTCAACTCCCGTCGGGTGGCCGAAAGGCTCACCGCCCACCTCAATGACCTGCACGCCCGACGGTTGGAACCCGACGGCGCCAACCCACCACCCAGCCTCCCCCCGGCCCAGGTGATGGCCCAGTCCGGCGCCAGCGCCGGCAATGACGGCAGCCACTCCCCGGTGATCGCCCGGGCCCACCACGGTTCGGTCAGCAAGGAGCGTCGGGCCCAGATCGAGGCCGACCTGAAGTCCGGGAACCTGCCCTGCGTGGTGGCCACCAGCTCGCTGGAGCTGGGGATCGACATGGGTGCGGTGGACCTGGTGATCCAGGTGGCCAGCCCGCCGTCGGTGGCCAGCGGACTGCAGCGGATCGGCCGGGCCGGCCATCAGGTGGGCGCGGTCAGCCAGGGCGTCCTGCTCCCCACGCACCGGGGAGACCTGGTGGAGTCGGCAGTCCTGGTCAGCCGGATGCGGGCCGGCCAGATCGAGCAGGTGCACCAACTGCGCAATCCGCTGGACGTCTTGGCCCAACAGCTGGTCAGCCTGTGCGTCGACCACACCTGGCCGGTCGAGGACGTCTGGCAGCTCGTGCGCCGCTGCGACGGCTTCCGGGAGCTGCCCCGCTCCGCCTTCGAGGCGGTGCTGGACATGCTGAGTGGACGCTACCCCAGCGAGGACTTCGCGGAGCTGCGGCCCCGGCTGGTCTGGGACCGGACGGCCGGCACCCTGAGCGGCCGCCCGGGCGCCCGTCGGCTGGTGTCCACCTCCGGTGGCACCATCCCGGACCGCGGCCTGTTCGGGGTCTTCCTGGTGGGCGAGGGAACCGCATCGGGCAAGCACGAGGCCGGCCGCCGGGTGGGCGAGCTGGACGAGGAAATGGTCTACGAGTCACGGGTGGGCGATGTGTTCACGCTGGGCACCACCGCCTGGCGGATCCAGGAGATCACCCCCAACCAGGTCCTGGTCTCCCCCGCCCCGGGCCAACCCGGGCGGCTGCCCTTCTGGCGGGGTGACTCCCCGGGCCGGCCGGCGGAGCTGGGCCGGGCAATCGGCGAGTTCACCCGGCGTCTGGCGCGGGAGGCCGACGCGGACCAGGTGCTGGTCCCCACCGGGCTGGACGACAGCGCCCGACGCAATCTGGGCGCCTACCTGGCCGAGCAGCGGGAGGCCACGGGGGTATTGCCGGATGACCGGACCATCGTCGTGGAACGCTTCCGCGACGAGCTGGGCGACTGGCGGCTGTGCCTGCACTCAAACCTCGGCAGCGCGGTCCTGCAGCCGTGGGCACTGGTGGTGGAGGCCCGGGCCAGGGAACGCTACGGCGTGGAGGCCCAGGCCACCGCCAGCAATGACGGGATCGTGCTGCGCATCCCCGACGTGGAATCCACCCCGCCCGGCCTTGACCTGGTGCAGGTGGACCCCGACGAGGTGGAGCAACTGGTGACCGAGCAGGTCTTCGGCTCAGCCCTGTTCGCGGCCCGCTTCCGGGAGTGCTCCGCCCGGGCACTGCTGCTCCCCCGGCGGGACCCGGGACGGCGTTCCCCCCTGTGGCAGCAGCGGATGCGCTCGGCCCAGTTGCTGGCGGTGGCCAGCCAGTACCCGGACTTCCCGATGGTGCTGGAGACCATGCGGGAATGTCTGGAGGATGTCTTCGACCTGCCGGCGCTGACCGAGGTCTTGCGCCAGGTGGCCAGCCGTCGAATCCGATTGGTGGAGGTGGAAACCCCCGAGGCCTCGCCCTTCGCCAAGAGCCTGCTGTTCGGCTACATCGGGGAGTTCATCTACGACGGGGACCAGCCCCTGGCCGAGCGCAAGCTGGCGGCCCTCAGCCTGGACCCGGCCCTGCTGGCCGAGCTCCTGGGCCGGGAGGGCGGCCGGCAGGTGCTGGACGAGCAGGTGATGGCCGAGCTGGAAGCCGAATTGCAGCACCTGCCCGAGGACCGTCGGGCCCGCGGGCCCGAGCAGCTGTGGGACCTGCTGCGCACCATCGGGCCCTTGACCCCACAGGAGTGTCGGGAGCGCTGCACCGAAGACCCCACCGATTGGCTGGCCGAGTTGACCGAGGCGGGACGGGTGGCCGCCTGCCGCCTGGGCGGGCGCGACCACCTGGCGGTGGCCGACGACTTTGCCCTGCTGCGCGATGCCTTGGGGATCCCGGTGCCCGCCCGGATTGCCGCCCCCACCGCCAGCACCGACCCCGCCGAGGCGCTGGGCCGGCTGGTGACCCGATGGGGTCAGTGCCATGTGGTCTTCACCGCGGCGCAGCTGGCCACGCGCTACGGCGTCTCCGAGGCCCTGGTGGAACAGGCGCTGGCCCGGATGGTGCGCGAGCAGGACGTGGTGGCCGGTAACTTCGGCTGGCCGGGGCTCACCGGGCAGCAGTACATCCGGCAGCGGGTGCTCACCCTGGTGAAGCGCCGCACCTTGGCGGCGCTGCGGGCAGGCGTCGAGGCCGTCGACCAATGCCAGTTCGCCCGCCATCTGGTGCGCTGGCAGGAGTGTGATGCCCCACAGGCCGGCAGCGACGCCTTGCTGGCAGCGGTGGAGGGCTTGGCGGGCTATCCCATCCCGGCCTCGATGCTGGAGAGCGTGGTGCTGCCCGCCCGCGTGGCGGGCTACCGCCCCGAGCTGCTGGACCAAGCGCTCGCGGCCGGGGAGGTGGTCTGGACCGGCCGGGGTGCGATCGGACGAAATGACGGCTGGCTCCAGCTCTGGCCCGCCGACTGCGTGCTCACCGACGCGGACGACCCCGGCTCGGACTCCAGCTCGCCCCCGCTGGGTGAGTTGGCCCAGCAGCTCTTCGGACGGCTGGCAGCCGGTGGGGCCTGGACCCTGGCGGACCTCACCCCCGACGGCATCGGCTCGGGCGCTGCCGAGGATGCGTTGTGGGAGCTGGTCTGGGCCGGGATGGTGCATTCGAGCAGCCTGGCCCCGGTGCGCCAACTGAGCGGCCGGGGCGCATTGAAGCACCGAGCCCCGGCCCGGCCGTCGCGACGGGCAGCCCTGCGGGCGGTCCGAGTGGCGGTGCCGCAGGGCATGCCCGGCCGCTGGGCCGCCGTCCGCACCACCCACCCGGATCCGTCCGCGCGCCGGCTGGCCGAGCTCGGGCTTGAACTGGGCCGCTACGGGGTGCTCACCCGGGGCAGCGTGCTCACCGAAGCGATGGGCGGCAACTTCAGCGAGGCCTACCGGGTGTTGCTGGCCCTGGAGGAGACCGGAGTGGCCCGGCGGGGCTACTTCATCGACGGCCTGGGAGCGGCCCAGTTCGCCCTGCCCGGGGCTGTGGACCGGCTGCGGGAGCCAGTGGCAGAGACAGCGCCGCTGGTGCTGGCCGCCTGTGACCCGGCCAATCCCTTCGGGGCGGCCCTGCCCTGGCCGCCGAGCGACGGCCACCGCCCCAGCCGCAAGGCCGGAGCGCTGGTGGTCCTGGACGACGGCTTGCCCACCCTCTACCTGGAGCGCGGGGTGCACACCCTGCTGACCTTCGGCGCGGACCAGGCGCGTCTGCAGCGTGCCCTGTCCGCGGTGGCCCAGACCGTGCAGGCAGCCCGGCTGGGCACGATCACCATCGAGAAGGCGAATTCCCAGCCGGTCCTGCCGCAGAAGGAGTTGGGCGGGCTGTTGACCGGGGCCGGCTTCACCATGACTCCTCAGGGCTTTCGCCTGCGCCCCGGCACCGGCCACCACCACTGACCACCCTGAGCGATATGCTCATCAGACGCTCAGCGAACGCTCATTCATTCTGATCAGGGGAATCCATCGTGGCCGCCGAAACCACTCACTCCGCCAAACGTTCCGCCCGGATGGTGGAGATCCTGGCCCTGTTGTCCGAACGGGGCCACCTGCAGCTGAGTGACCTGGCCAGCTCCCTCAAGGCATCCCCGGCCACCATCCGTCGGGACGTGGCCGCCCTGGCGGAGCAGGGCCTGCTGGTGCGCACCCACGGCGGTGCGCGCAGCGTGGGCGCCGCCAGCGAGCTGCCGGTCAGTCTGCGCGACGGCACCCAGGTGGCGGCCAAGCAGGCGATCGCCCACACCGCCGCCGCCCTGATTCCCGGGGGCCGGCATGCCATCGCCCTGACCGGTGGGACCACCGCCGCCGAGGTGCTGCGCGCCCTGCACCACCGGCATGACCTGACCATCATCACCAATTCGGTCGGCCTGGCCCTGGAGGCGGCCGGTCAGGGACAGTCGCGGGTGCTGATCGCCGGTGGCATCCTGCGACCCAATTCCCTGGAGCTGGTCGGTTCGCTGGCGGAGGCCACCTTCCGGCAGATCAACGTGGCCACGGCAATCGTGGGCTGCGACGGGGTCAGCGTGGCGGGCGGGTTGACCACCCACGACGAGATCGAGGCGCACACCAACCACACCATGATTGAACGGGCACAACGGGTGATCGCCGTCGCGGATGGCTCGAAGCTGGGCCGGGTGACACTGGCCAAGCTCGCCAGTCTGCAGGAGGTGGACGTGCTGGTCACCGACCACCAGGCCGATCCGGCCGAGCTGGACCGGATCCGGCAACTGGGCGTGGACGTGCGGATTGCGGAATGACGAAACCCCGGTCAGTTGACCGGGGTTCTCATTGGGGACGGCGACTCAGGCGGCGACGGTGACCCGCGCATTCTCGGCCGCCGCCAGTTTCTGGCTGACGATCCCGAAGATCTCCGAGACCGGCACCTCCAGCGCCTGACAGATGGAGCTCAACAGCTCGCTGGAGGCCTCCTTCTGGCCCCGCTCCACCTCGGACAGGTAGCCAAGGCTCACCCGGGCGGCCATCGACACCTCGCGCAACGTACGGGCCTGCGCAAAGCGCTGCTCCCGCAGGGTCTCACCCAGCAACTCGCGGACCAGAACAGGCTTCATGGGGTACCACTTTCTCCAAGCCGCTCCGGCCTCGGCGCGGTCACCTTGCGTACAACAACCAAGCTTCCACGATCCCTTCCAAAAGTGGGTGTCCGATTCAGCCAACGCACAGAAAATCGGCCAATTACCCACTTTTGGGTGGGTTTCTGTCAGCTCCCGGTCGCCTTAAATGTGATATTTGTCACCATTCGGCGGCCCGGCAGACCCGCTCCACCAGCGCGAGACCGGCCTGCACCGTTTGCTGTCGGACGGACTCCCTATCACCGTGCAGACACAGCAATTCACTGGTCAACCGACCGGATTCGGGCCCACAGACAGCAATCCACACGGTACCCGGCAATTCACCATCCTGACCATCCGGGCCGGCCACCCCGGTGCAGGAAAGGGCCACGTCCACGCCCAGCAGGCGCCGTGCGCCCCGGGCCATCTGTTCGGCGGTCTCCCGGTTGATCACGCCGTGCCGTGCGATCCAGTCCGGATCCACCCCGGCGAGGCTCGCCTTGAGATCGCTGGCATAGGTGACCAAGCCGCCGCGCAGCACCGCCGAGGCGCCCGGGACGCCGCTCAGGGCCTGGGCCACCCCGCCGCCGGTCAGGGACTCGCAGGTGCCCAGGGTTCTCCCCTGCGCGCCCAGCAGGGCGATCACCGCGGCGGGCCCGTGCGACGCATTCACGGACGGCCCGGGTGACCCTCGTCGGCCCAGCGTGCCAGGGCCTCACGCCGCAGCTTGGCGGCCTCGCGCAGGTAGTCGAGGCCAGTGACGACGGTCAGCACGAAGGCCGCGGCCATCAGGGCCCAGGCCAGCCACTGCACCGGTTCGGGCAGCCGGGGCAGCCACATCAGGTAGAGCACCAGCGCCAGGGACTGGATGAAGGTCTTGAGCTTGCCGCCCCGATTGGCCGCCATCACGCCGTACTTCATGATCCCCCAGCGCAGGATGGTGATGCCCCATTCGCGGACCAGGATGATGATGGTCACCCACCACTGCAGTTCCCCCAGGATGCTCAGCCCGACGAAGGCCATGCCGGTCAGTGCCTTGTCCGCGATCGGGTCCCAGAGCTTGCCGAAATTCGTCACCAGGTTGTACTTGCGGGCGATCTTGCCGTCGACGAAGTCGGTGGCAATCGCGATGCAGAACACGGCGGTGGTCCACAGCCGCCAGTCCCATTCGTGCGGATGGCTCAACAGCATCCACGCGAAGACAGGCACCAGCACCATCCGCACGCCGGTCAGCACATTGGGCACATTCCACTGGCTGGGGGCCTTGGCGCCATCGGCAGTCATGGATCTCCTTGCTCGGGTGGTCGGGGAAGTCGAGCGTTCCCCCACGATATCGCCCGGGAGCGGCTCAGCGTCGGACGCGCGCCACCAGGTCAACTCCCAGGCTGTCCACGACGGTGGCAGCGATGATCTGGCCCACCACGACATCGGGGGCATCGACCAACTCGGTGGCGCCATCCACCTCGGGGCCCTGGTGCTGCGCGCGGCCGATGATGGCCGGCTGCCCGTCATCGTCGACGACGGACTCCACCAGCACCTCCACCTGCTCGCCGATCCGCTCCTCCGCCCGTTGGTCGCACAGTTCCGCGGCCAGGTCGGCGATCGCGCTGCGTCGGGCCTCCACCTCGTCGGGATCCACCTTGCCGTCCAGGCTCGCGGCCTCGGTTCCCTCCTCATCGGAGTAGCCGAAGACGCCCAGCACGTCCAGCCGGGCCGCGGTGATGAACTGCTTCAGGGTCTCGACATCGGCCTCGGTCTCCCCGGGGAAGCCCGCGATCACATTGGACCGGATTCCCGCCTGCGGCGCCCGGCTGCGCACCTGCTCCAGCAGGGACAGGAAGCTGTCCGGGTCTCCGAAGCGGCGCATCCGGCGCAATACCGTCGCGGAGGCGTGTTGGAAGCTGATGTCGAAGTAGGGCACCACCTTGTCCGTGCCGGTCATCGCCTCCACCAGGCTGGGCCGCAGCTCGGCCGGCTGCAGGTAGCTGACCCGGATCCAGTCCAGGCCGTCGACGCGCGACAGCTCACCCAGCAACTTCTCCAGGCTGCGCAGGTCCCCCAGGTCCTTGCCATAGCTGGAGGTGTTCTCGCTGACCAGGAAGACCTCTTTGGCTCCCTGTTCGGCCAGCCAGCGGGCCTCGGCGAGGATCTCGTCGGGGGTCCGCGAGAGGTAGGAGCCTCGGAAGGACGGAATGGCACAGAAGGCGCAGCGGCGGTCACAGCCCGAGGCCAGCTTGAGGGGTGCGCTGGGGCTCGCCCCCAGGCGACGGCGCAGGACCCGCGGACCGCTGGCGGGAGCGATGTCCGCCAGCGAGGGCAGGTCGGCCTGCTCGGTGTGGTGGCCGGGAACGGAGACCTCGCCCGCGGCCTCCCGCCGGGCCACCGGGGTGAGCGGCAGCAGGGTGCGTCGGTCCCGCGGGACGTGCGGCTGGTGGTGCTCACCGTGCAGGATCCGGTTCAGCTTGTCCGCCACGTCGGCGTAGTCGTCGAAGCCCAGCACCGCATCGGCCTCCGGCAGCGAGTCGGCCAGCTCATTGCCGTAACGCTCGGCCATGCACCCAACCGCCACCACTGCCTTCGCCGATCCGGCATCCTTCAGATCCGCCGCGGCCAGCAGGGTGTCGACGGAGTCCTTCTTGGCCTGCTCGACGAAACCGCAGGTGTTCACCATCACCGCCTCGGCCTCCTCGGGGTCGTCCACCAGCCGGAAACCACCGGCCTCCAGCCGCGCGGCAAGCTCCTCGGAGTCCACCTCGTTGCGGGCGCAGCCCAGGGTGACGAGATGAACGGTGGTCAAGTGGGCCGGCCCGGCGGCCAGTGTGCTGTCAGTCATGGTGGCTCAATTATCGCCTGACGGCCGCCGACGAGGTAACTGAGAGCTTTTCCCCAGATTTCGGGCCACCGAGGAATTGTCCACAGGCCAGATTCTGAGGCTTGCCCCGCTGCCCGACGGGTCATGGAATGGCGGCATGACCACATTCGAGGAATTGCCCCAGGACTGGCCGGAGCGCAGCCTGATGGATCCGGAACTGTTGTGCGGCGTGGTGGACCTGTTCGTCCGCCTCGCGGACCGGGAGCAGGGGGTGATCATGGCCTTCCTGACCAGCCCCGCATTACGCCTGCTGCAGCCAATCAGCATCGACGACGTGCCGGTGGGTTGCGACGAGTTCCATCAGCACGAGCTGGTGCACCGCCTGTGCCAGGTGGTGCAGCAGGTCTGCCCCGGCGGCGGTCTGGCGCTGGCCGTCGCCCGCCCCGGAGCCCTGGTGCAGACCCACTGGGACCAGACATGGCGCAGCGCCCTGGCACTGGCGTGCCAGGACGCTGGGGTCACTGATCTGGGTTGCTATCTGGCCGTACCGGCCGGGACCATCCGGTTGGATGACAGCCGCGTGGCGGCGGCCTGAGCCGACATGTCGGGCTCAGCCATTGGCCAGGTTGACCAGGACATCTTCCAGATCGTCGGGCTTGACCAGGACCTCGCGGGGCTTGGAGCCCTCGGAGGGGCCCACCACGCCCCGGGTCTCCAGGATGTCCATCAGTCGTCCGGCCTTGGCGAAGCCGACCCGCAGCTTGCGCTGCAGCATGGAGGTGGAGCCCAGTTGCAGCTCCACCACCAGGCGGGCGGCATCCAGCACCAGTTCCAGATCATCCCCGATGTCCTCGGCCACCTTGTTACTGGCCCCGGCCGCGGCGGTGACGTCCTCGCGGTACTGCGGCTTGAGCTGCTCGGTCACATGGGAGACCACGGTGCGGATCTCCGCCTCGGTCACCCAGGAACCCTGCACACGAACCGGCTTGCCGGCACCCATCGGCAGGAAGAGTCCGTCGCCCTGCCCCACCAGCTTCTCCGCACCCGGCTGGTCCAGGATCACCCGGGAGTCGGTCATGGAGCTGGTGGCAAAGGCCAGCCGGCTGGGCACATTGGCCTTGATCAGGCCGGTGACCACGTCGGTGGACGGACGCTGGGTGGCCAGCACCAGGTGGATGCCGGCGGCGCGGGCCAGCTGGGTGATCCGGACGATGGAGTCCTCGACGTCGCGCGGGGCCACCATCATCAGGTCGGCCAGCTCGTCCACCACCACCAGCAGATAGGGGTAGGGGGACAACACGCGCTCGCTGCCCTCCGGCACCTGCACCTGCCCGGCGCGGACCGCCTTGTTGAAGTCGTCGACGTGCCGGAAGCCGAAGGCAGCCAGGTCGTCGTAGCGCATGTCCATCTCCTTCACCACCCACTGGAGGGCCTCGGCGGCCTTCTTCGGGCTGGTGATGATGGGCGTGACCAGGTGCGGGATCCCCTCGTAGTGGTTGAGCTCCACCCGCTTGGGGTCCACCAGCAGCATCCGCACCTCGTCCGGGGTGGCGCGCATCATGATGGAAGTGATGAGCGAGTTCACGAAGGAGGACTTGCCGGAGCCGGTGGCGCCGGCCACCAGCAGGTGCGGCATCTTGGCCATGTTGGCAATCACGAAGCCGCCCTCGACGTCCTTGCCCAGGCCCACCACCATCGGGTGGTGGTCATTGCGGGCCTTGTTGGAGCGCAACACGTCGCCCAGGCTGACCACCTCCTTGTCCAGGTTCGGGATCTCGATGCCGATCGCGGACTTGCCGGGGATCGGGGACAGGATCCGGACGTCGGGCGAGGCCACCGCGTAGGCGATGTTCTTGCTGAGCGCCGTGACCTTCTCCACCTTCACGGCATTGCCCAGCTCCACCTCGTAGCGGGTCACCGTCGGGCCCCGGGTGTAGCCGGTGACCTGGGCGTCGATCTCGAACTGGTTCAGCACCTCGGAGAGCCGGCCGACGATCTGGTCGGAGGCCTCGGAGCGAGCCTTGGGCACCGTGCCGGGCTTCAGGGCGCTGGAGTCCGGGAGCATGTACTGCACGTCCCCGGACAGGGTGAGCTGCTCCACCCGCTGCGGGATGGGGCTGTGGTTGGGTGCCTCCAGCGGGGCCGCCACCTCGATCTTGCCGGCGGCAACGGACTCCGCCTTCTCGGGCGGGAGGCCGGCCACCACCGGCTTTGCGGCGAGCTCCTTGGGTTCGAAGGCGTCCACGTCGTAGACCTCGTCGTCGGAACCGCCCTGCGGCTCCGGCTCGACGTCCCCCTTGATCAGCGGGCTGTCATAGGCCTCGTCCACGCCATAGTCGATGGCTGCCCGGGGCCGGGCGGCGCGGCGCTCGGCGGCCAGCTGCCGCGCCTCGTGCGCCCGCTCCACCAGCACGTGGATCGGGATGCCGATGATCACCAGGATGCCGAACAACATCAGCAGGACCAGCAGGGGCACGGCGGCCCACACGGTCAACAGGTCGGCCAGCAGGCTGGAGGAGATGAAACCCAGGATGCCACCGGCCTCCCGCATCAGTTCGGGTTCGCTGGGGCGGGGCAGCCCGTGGGCGATGTTCAACAGCCCCAGCAGGCCCAGCAGGAAGGCGGACCAGCCCACCACCTGACGTCCGGTGGCGCCATTGCGCTCCGGATGCCGCAGGGTGCGCCAGGCCATCGCGAAGCAGAGCAGCGGCACGGCGAAGCTCAGGCCGCCGAAGATGGTGGCGACGGCGACGTAGATCCCGCCGCCAACCGGCCCGGCCATCAGGAACCAGAAGCGGGCCGCGACGATGATGCCGAAGGCGATCAGGGCCAGACCCATCCCGTCACGGCGCAGCTCCGGCTCCGGATCGGGAGCGGGGGTGCCCAGGCTGCGGGCACCGTCACCAATCAGGTGGGCCGTTCCCCGCCAGGTGGCGGCCATGCCGCGCACCAGCGGATTCGGGCGTGGTGGAGGGGCCGACCGGGGTGCCCTGGTGGCTCCGGAACGGTTGCTTGTCTTCTTGTTGCTTCCTGCCGACCGCGTACCTGACGACGCCCGGGTCGAGTTCGACTGGGCGTTGCTGCGGGACCGCGGTGGGGAAGACGCGCGGGTCGCCATGGTCCACAGGTTAGTCCATTGGCGTGGCCGGGCCGAAGGCCACGCGCCGCCGGCCGGCTGTGGGGCCGCTGTGAAGCCCGGCGGGTTCGACCAGTGGTTTGTATTCAGTGGTTGAAGTGGTCCCAGCCCTGCAGTCCCGCCCAGGGCTTGCCGTCCACCAGCACCCGCGGTTGCTCGTCCGCCTCGGGCTCGCGCACCCGGCCCAGCACCTGCCAGCCGTCGGGCACCTGACCCAGCTCGAAGCAGGCGGCCAGGGCATGGTCCTCTCCCCCGGTCAGCACGAAGCCCAGCGGATCCTTGCCGGTGGCGGCGGCCACGGCCCGAACCGGCTCATCAATCTCGAACCGGGCGGAGTCCAGGTCGATCACCATGCCGCTGGCGTCTGCTACATGCCCCAGGTCGGCCAGCAGCCCGTCGGAGACATCGAGCATGGCGGTGGCGCCGGCCAGCGCCGCCTCCCGCCCGGCGCCATAGGGCACCTCGGGGACCCGCTGCGACTCGACGGCTGCCCGCGGGGAGCGGAAGCCCCGGGCCAGCACCGCCAGACCTGCCGCGGCCCAGCCGAGCCGGCCGCGGATCGCGACCACCTGTCCACTGCGGGCACCCGACCGCAACACCGGCCCGGCCCCGGCGGTCTCGCCGATCACCGTGACGCAGATGGTGAGGTCCCGCGCGGAGGTGGTGTCCCCACCCACCAGGCAGATCCCCGCCCGGTCGGCCTCCATCCGCACCCCGGTGGCGAACTCCCGGACCCATTGGGTGGGCAGGTCACCGGGCGCACCCAGCGCCACCACCATGGAGGTGGGGGTGGCGCCCATCGCCTCCAGGTCAGCGACGTTGACCGCCACCGCCTTGCGGCCGATCTGTTCCGCGGTGCTCCATTCGGTCTTGAAGTGCACGTCCTGCACCAGCAGGTCGGTGCTGACCACGGCCGAGCCGTTGACCAGGAAGACGGCACCGTCGTCGCCGGGGCCGACGGAGATGGCCGGAGACATCGACAGCCCCCGGGTGACCTGCTCGATCACCCCGAACTCCCCCGCGCTGGCAAGGGTTTCCGTAGGCTGGGCGGAGTCGCGAGCGGGCGTCGGTCCGGTGGTAGCGTCCATGCCCAGTACGCTACCCAACCCGGCGTGATCGCCACCGTGAGGAGTCCCCCAGATGGTCAAGGCCTATGTGCTGGTGCAGTCCGGCGTCGGAAAGATCCCGCAGGTTGCCGAGGCGCTGAAGGCGATGCCCGCCGCGGTGCAGTGCGACGAGGTGACCGGCCCCTATGACGTGGTGGTGCTGGTGGAGGTACCGGCTGTCGAGGACCTGGGCCGGCTGGTGGCCGAGCAGATCCAGACCATCGACGGGATCACCCGCACCGTGACCTGTCCCGTAGTCAACTACTGATCCGGGACCCGCCCGGCCTCAGCGCAGGCCGGTGGGCCGCTCCAGGGCCAGCTGGATCAGGTCGTCAACCAGCGCCGGGTAGTCCAGCCCGCTGGCCTTCCACATCACCGGGAACATCGAGGTGGGGGTGAAGCCGGGCATGGTGTTGATCTCGTTGAGCACGACGTCGCCCTCCGGTGTCACGAAGGAATCCACCCGGGCCAGGCCCTCACAGCCGGCCGCCTCGAAGGCGTCGCGGGCCACCTGCTGGACCTTCGCCTTGACCTGGTCATCCACCTCGGCCGGCGAGGTGAGCCGGACCGAGGCCCCGTCCAGGTACTTGGCGTCGAAATCGTAGAAGTCGTGGCCGCTGACCACCACGATCTCCCCCGGCTCGGAGACCCGGGGTTCGCCGAAGTCGTGTCCCTGCAGCACGCCGCACTCGATCTCGCGGCCTGTGATGCCCTGTTCGACGATGACCTTCGGGTCGTGCTGGCGGGCTTCCTCGACGGCCGCCGCCAGACCTGCGGGGTCGGTCACCCGACTGATACCGAAGGATGATCCGGCCCGGCACGGCTTGACGAAGACCGGGAAGTCAAGCTCCTGCACCGCGGCCAGGGCGGCCTCGCGCTGGGTGCGCCACTGCCGGTCGGTGATCACCCGGTAGGGCCCGACGGGCAGGCCGGCGGCCTCGAAGACCACCTTCATGTAGTGCTTGTCCATCATCACCGCACTGGCCAGAACGCCGCAGCCGACGTAGCGCATGTCGGCCAGTTCGAGCAGCCCCTGCAGCGTGCCATCCTCACCGAAGGGCCCGTGGATCAGCGGGAAGATGACGTCCACCTCGCCCAGTTCGGCCGGCAGCTGCCCCGGCTCCAAGGTGCGCAGCCCGCGGTCGCCCACCTGCATCGGCACGATCACGCCTGCCGAGGCGCCGCCGATCTCCGGGGTGTTGCCGGGAACCAGCCGCAGCGGCTCGGGATTGTCGTCCACCAGCACCCACTGCCCCTGCCGGGTGACGCCGATCGGCACCACGTCGTAGCGGTCCCGATCGATCGCTCCCATCACGCTGGCCGCCGTCGAGCAGCTCACCGGGTGCTCCTCGGAACGGCCGCCGAAGACGAGGGCGACGCGGATCTTGCGCTGGGTCATGCTGGGTTCCTCACTGCTGGGATGACCGTCCCACTTTAGAGCGTCGTCGAGCCCTTGGGCACCCGCGCCTTCTTGCGCAGGTCATAGCGGTCCGGCGGGACGGGCAGGTCACGCAGCTCCGCAACCAGCTGGGTGATGGCCTCCGTCATCCGCTCATTGGCGACGCGGACGGCGGCGTGGCGATCGGGGTGCTCCGCCAGGCCGGAGAGGTCCACCGGTTCGCCGACGTTGATGTGCAGGGTCTTGCGGGGGAAGAACTTGGGCACCCCCACCTTCTTGCCGAACATGATGTCCTGGGCCCCCCACTGGCCGATCGGGATCACCGGGCAGCCCACCTCTAGCGCCAGTCGGGCGGCCCCGGTCCGGCCGGTCATCGGCCAGCCGTCGGGGTCGGTGCCCACGGTGCCCTCCGGGTAGATCACCACCAGTTCCCCGTTGGCCAAGGCCTCCCGCGCGGCCCGCAGCGAGTCCCCGGCGCGCGTGCTGTTGCGATAGACCGGGATCTGCCGGCAGCCCTTGGCGAAGAAGCGCACCACGGGCACCTCCCACAGCTCGGACTTGCCGAGGAAGCGGGGCCAGCGGCCCGACCAGATCAGGAAGTCACCCAGGGAGATCGGGTCATAGTTGCTGTTGTGGTTGGCCACCACCAGCGCGGCGCCGGTACGCGGAATGCGCTCCTGACCCCGCCAGTCGTAAGTGGTGAAGAGCCGGTCCACGCCGTGGACGAGGGCCCCCAGAAAGCGGTAGGTGGGTTCCCCGGAGCGCAGGTCAACCCCACGTCGGTCTGCCTTGACGGTCTTGTTGCCCAGCATTGCGCTCGCTCCTCACTCCAGACGCCGAATGGCGCGAGTCCACGCTAGACCATCCTCGGGCGGTCATTTCGTAGGATGGCGGCCATGACTGCTGCCCCTCCGCCCGAAGCCGGCCTGTGGGCCACCATCGCCGCCCGCGGGGACGGGCCCGGGCCCGTGACGGTGCTGCTGGACGACGGCACCCGTCGGGACCTGCCGGCCGGGGTGTTCGCGGAGCTCCGGCATCCGGCCGCCGGGCAACGCGTCCTGCTGGGCCTGGCTGGGGACGAGGTGGTCTCGGCTCGCATCGCGGCGGCGCCGATGGTGGTCCAACGCCGGTAACCCCACGCCCGGACGGCCCGTGTCCGAGGATGCGAGTGGGGCGCGACGCGGCTTGCGTCGGCGCCCCACCCGGTGCGTGTCGGTATCGGCCGTCAGCGCTTCTTGGCTGCGGCTTCCACCCGGTTCTTGAGGTCGGTTCCGGGACGGAATCGCGGGATGTCCATCGCGTCGGCCTGCTTGCGCTCGCCGGTGCGAGGATTGCGCACCATGCGCGCCTCGCGGTGCTGCACCTCGAAGACGCCGAAGCCGGTGATGGACACCTTCCCGGTGTTGGCCACCTCGGTGGAGATGGTGTCGACGACGGCGTTCAGCGCGCGGGTCGCGACGGCCTTGTTGCCCTCGAAGTGGGCCTTGGCCAAGGAGTCAATCAGCTCTGCCTTGTTCACGAATCTGCCTTTCATATTTCCCCAGCCCCCCAGCCGGGGTGGTCGCAGGCTTGGATGCCGTGCGCAGCACCAAAGCTAGGTGTCCACCCGGGCCGCACCAACCAAAACCGGGTCATCTGCCCAGATTGTTCAGCAAATGCAAAGCGTCCGCCTTTCTTGCAAGGAAAAGCGGACGTTTTGCAGCGGCTTGGCCGGGTGTTCAGTCGGCGGTTCGGACGGGCAGGGTGGCCGGCTTGAAGGCTGGCCGGTTGGCCTCGTAGGAATCGATCTGCTCGGCGTGCTGCAGGGTGGAGCCAATGTCATCCAGCCCCTCGATGAGCCGATGCGCGGTGTGGTCGTCGATCTGGAAGTGATGGCTGGTCCCGCCCACCGTGATGGTGCGGACGGCCAGGTCCACGGTGAAGGGCCGCTGCGGCTCCTGTTCGGCCGCGTCCCAGAGCTGCTCCACCACCGACTGGTCGACGGTGGCGATCAGCAGGCCGGCCTTGCCGGAATTGGACCGGAAGATGTCACCGAACCGGGAGCCGATCACCACCTTGAAGCCGTAGTTCTGCAGCGCCCACACGGCGTGCTCCCGGGAGCTCCCGGTACCGAAATCAGGGCCGGCCACCAGAATGCTGCCCTTGTTCCACGGCTCCTTGTTGAGCACGAATTCGGGGTCATTGCGCCAAGCACTGAACAGGCCGTCCTCAAATCCGGTACGGGTGATCCGCTTCAGGTAGACCGCCGGAATGATCTGGTCGGTATCCACATTGGAGGCCCGCAGCGGAACGGCAATTCCGGTGTGCGTGGAGAATTTCTCCATGTCAGTTGCTCACTTTCTCACAGATCGGCGGGCGCACTGAGGCGTCCGGTAACGGCGGTGGCGGCGGCCACGGCGGGGCTGACCAGGTGGGTCCGCCCACCCTTGCCCTGACGGCCCTCGAAGTTGCGGTTGGAGGTGGAGGCGCTGCGCTCCCCCGGCGCCAGTTGGTCCGGGTTCATCCCCAGGCACATCGAGCATCCAGCTGCCCGCCATTCGGCCCCAGCGTCAAGAAAGACCTTGTCAAGACCCTCCAGCTCGGCCTCCAGCCGCACCCGGGCCGAGCCCGGAACCACCAGCATCCGCACCCCGTCGGCCACCCGACGACCTTGGATCACATTGGCCGCCAGCCGCAGGTCCTCGATCCGGCCATTGGTGCAGGAGCCCAGGAAGACGGTGTCCACGGCAACCTCGCGCAGCGGGGTGCCGGCCTTGAGGTCCATGTAGTTGAGCGCCTTCTCGGCGGCGCGACGCTCGTCGGGATCGGTGAATTCGTCCGGGCTGGGAACCGTGGCGCCCAATGGCGCGCCCTGACCGGGATTGGTACCCCAGGTCACGAAGGGGGTCAGGGTGCTGGCGTCGAGGTGCACCTCGGAGTCGAAGATGGCGTCATCGTCGGTGCGCAGGGTCTTCCAGTACTCGACGGCCTGATCCCACTGCTCGCCCTCGGGCGCATTCGGGCGACCCTTGAGGTAGTCGAAGGTGGTCTGGTCCGGCGCCACCATGCCCGCCTTGGCACCCCATTCGATGGACATGTTGCAAATGGTCATCCGGCCCTCCATCGACATCTTCTCGATGGCGCTGCCGCGGTACTCGACGACATGCCCCTGCCCGCCGCCGGTGCCCACCTTGGCAATCAGGGCCAGCACGACGTCCTTGGGGGTGACGCCGTCGGGCATCTCACCGTCGATGGTGACCGCCATGGTCCTGGGCGTGGCCTGCGGCAGCGTCTGGGTGGCCAACACGTGCTCCACCTCGCTGGTGCCGATGCCGAAGGCCAGGGCCCCGAAGGCGCCGTGGGTGGCGGTGTGCGAGTCACCGCAGACGATGGTCATGCCCGGCTGGGTCAGGCCCAGCTGCGGGCCGATGATGTGCACCACGCCCTGGTCCTTGCTGCCCAGGGAGTGGATCGGCACCCCGAAGTCCGCGGCATTCCGGCGCAGGGTGTCCACCTGGAGCCGGCTGATCGGGTCGGCGATCGGCTGGTCGATGTTCAAGGTCGGGGTGTTGTGGTCCTCGGTGGCCAGGGTGAGGTCGGGCCGACGCACCGAACGGCCGGCCAGGCGCAGCCCCTCGAAGGCCTGGGGGCTGGTCACCTCGTGCACGAGGTGCAGGTCGATGTAGAGCAGGTCCGGCTCGCCCTGCTGGCTGCGCACGACGTGCGCGTCCCAGACCTTCTGGCTCAGTGTCTTGCCCATGTTCCCTCTTCTTCGCCGATGATTGTCCACTCAATGGAGCTGACTTCAGTATGACACTGGCATATCGGATTACGAGACGCTATTCTCAGAGTATGGACGATTCGAGTGGAGTGGGAGTTCTGGACAAGGCCGCCCTGGTGCTGAGTGCCCTGGAGACCGGCCCGACGACGCTGGCCGGGCTGGTCAGTTCCACCGGGCTGGCACGCCCAACGGCGCACCGCCTGGCCGTCGCACTGGAACACCACCGACTGGTGGGCCGGGACCTGCAGGGCCGCTTCGTGCTGGGACCCAGGCTGACCGAGCTGGCCGCCGCCGCGGGCGAGGACCGACTGCTGGCCACCGCCGGTCCCATTCTTGCGCGCCTGCGCGACATCACCGGCGAATCCGCCCAGCTGTTCCGCCGCCAGGGTGACATCCGGGTGTGCGCGGCGGTGGCGGAGCGCCCGTCGGGCCTGCGCGACACCATCCCCGTCGGCTCCCAGCTGACCATGACCGCCGGCTCCGCGGCCCAGGTGCTGCTGGCCTGGGACGAGCCCGACCGGTTGCAGCGTGGGCTGAACTCGTCGGCCTTCTCCGCCGTGGCGCTGGCGACGGTGCGCCGCCGCGGCTGGGCCCAGTCGGTGGCCGAGCGCGAGCCCGGCGTGGCGTCGGTCTCCGCCCCGGTGCGCGCCCCCAGCGGCAAGGTACTCGCCGCGGTCAGCGTCTCCGGGCCGATCGAGCGGCTAACCCGCCAGCCGGGCCGGCTGCACGCCCCCGCCGTGATGGCCGCCGCCGAGCGCCTGAGCGAGGTGCTGCGCCGCACCGGCGCCAGCGAGTGAGCCGAACCTCATGCCTCGTGCGTGAGCAATCCCTCAGAGAGGGTCAAGAGGACGCGCGCCGTCCCCAGACGCTCGGCGGGCACGGCCAGCGGGTCCACGTCCAGCACGACGAAGGTGGCTGGACCGCCGAGTTCGAGCGACCCACCGCTCTCCCCGATGGCTGCCCGCGGACCAGTGGTGAACCCCGCGAGCACCTCGCGGGCGGTGAGCGCTTGATCGGGCAGCACCGGAGCCACCGACGGATCGTCCACTGGGCGGCGCAGCCGGGCATCGGCCATGATCTTGAGCACCTCGAAGGGAGCGACTGGATAGTCCGATCCAAGTGCCAGCACCGCTCCCGAATCCAGCACGTCACGGGTGCACCAGGCCCGGGCGGCCCGCTCCGGCCCCAGACGGCGCGACCACTCATCGTTGCCGTCGGCATGGGTGTGGTGGGTGCAGTGAGTGGGTTGCATGCTCACGGCGATCCCCGCCGCACCCATCTGCTGGATCACGTCTCGACCAACAGATTCCACATGTTCGATCCGGTGCTGCACCCCATTCGTCGGCAGTGCAGCCAAGACCTCCACCACCTCACGGATTCCCCGCTCGCCGATGGCGTGCGTCGCGGTGGGTACCCCCGCCGCGTGGAATTGCGCCACCCGTCGGGCATAGTCCCGAACTCCGCCCCACAGGGAGCCAGTGCTCTCGCCATGACTGTCGGGCGTTTCCAGCCACGCAGTGCCGCCCTCGACGGTGCCGTCGATGAAGAACTTCACCCCTTCCACCCGCCAGCGCTGGCCACCGAGCCCCTGTCCGTCGATGAGATCGCGACAGGCGGCATCATCCAGTTGGGGCGTACACCACGGCGACAGTCGCAGCCTCACCGAGAGCGGACCAGCCTCCTCGGCCGCACAGAGCAGCTCCACGACGTCCGCATCTCGCATGTCCAGCACATGCACTTCAGCAATACCTTGTGCGGCCATCTGCGCCAGCAAGCCGTGCAGGGCCGCAACGCGTTCGGGCAGGGTCTGGACGGGCAAGACCGGCTGCAAGAGTGCCATCGCGTCAAATTCCAGCAGGTGCCCAGTAGGCCGTCCATCATCGCCAATGACTATGGAGCCACTGGGAAGATCCCGCGGACCATCAATACCGGCCAAGGCGAGCGCGGCATCCGAGGCGATGGCCGAGTGGGCATCGAAGAGCGTGACGTAGGCCTTGCGATCCGAGCCCAAGGCCTGGTGCAGCAGCTCATTGGTGATGTCCTCACCATCCAGGCAGGTTGGGTCCAGCCCCCACCCGAGCAACCAGTCGTCCGCCTCCAGATAGCTTTGCGCCTTGCTCAACTCACCGGCCAACTGACCGATGGAGGTGCAGCCCGAGAGGTCCACACCTCGGGTCAGCCCGAGACTCATGATCGGGTGGGCATGGGCGTCGGTGAAGGCAGGAACCACGGCTCCATCCGTGCGAATGACGCGGGTGGTAGGGCCGATCAACGGCTGCACGTCCGCTGAACCCCCCAGCCCCACGACGCGTCCCCCGGCCACCGCGATGGCCGTCGGCTGCCGCTCACCGGATGTGACTGACCCCATGGTGTGGACCACACTGGCGACGACCACCAGCTCCGCAATCCCACCGCTGTGCGCACTCATCGGACATCCCCCGGAGCCAGATCCACGTCGGCAAAGGACAAGGTGGGCACCGGACGACGGAAGCCGCCGGTCCGAACCAGCAGGATCATCCCACCCACCGCCAGCCATGCACCGCCAACCACCCAGGTGAAGGGCTCCAGCGACGTCCATAGCCAGATACTCAGCCCGAAGCCGATCAGCGGGAGCAAGCCGTAGCGCACCAGCGCGCGGAGACTGCGTTCCACCTGGCCACTGGCAGGAAACAGATAGCTGCGGATCACCGAGAGGTTGACCATACTGAAGGCAGCCAAGGCACCAAAACTGATCATGAAGGCCGCCTGTTCCAGGGTGAGCACGAGGCTCAGCAAGGCAATCACAGAGACAACCGTTGTGGCGACCACGGGCGTCTGGAAACGCTGGGACAGTTGTCCGAGCGATCTCGGCAGCGTGCCGTCACGCCCCATCGAGAACAGCACGCGGGAGACCGAGACCTGTCCGGCCAATCCTGAACCCAATCCGCCAGCGATCAGGGCGACCACCATCAGCGAGGCCACGATCTGCCCGCCGACATGCTCGGCCAGCACGACGCCCGCGGCATCGAGCAGTTCCTGCGGAACGGCACTCCAGTCGTCGGGATGGTAGGCCAGCGCTCCGATCCAGGAGATCAGGATGAAGGTGGCACCACCAATCAGCGTGGTGAGAACGATTGCTCGGGGAATGTCCCGCTCGGGGGC
Source organism: Luteococcus sp. H101 (assembly GCF_038433155.1). NCBI lineage: Bacteria > Bacillati > Actinomycetota > Actinomycetes > Propionibacteriales > Propionibacteriaceae > Luteococcus > Luteococcus sp. H101. The sequence goes on along the minus strand of NZ_JBCDMW010000015.1, from coordinate 60,073 downwards.
GCGAGCCTCCTCGGACAAGGTGGACACCGCGTCGAACCCCAAGAAGGACAGGGCCAGGATGCCGCCACCCGTGAGGATGGGGCTGAAGGCGGCGCTCCCGACGATGAATGGGTCAAGCAGACCCGGTGCGCTCGGATCACCGAGAGCTGCCTTGAGCGCCAGGATGCCGAAGACGCCCACGGTGGCGACCGAGATCACGACTGTCACCACATTGAAGCGATGGGCCAGCTTGATCCCCAGGACATTGAAGATGAAGACGATCAAGAGGGCCACCAGCGAGAAGACCTGCACGGGGATGCCGGGGAACTGGGTAGCGACATAGAGCCCCAGGATCATGAAGTTGATCATCGGGATGAACAAGTAGTCCAGGAGCAGCAACCACCCGACAAGGAAGCCGGTTGCCCCGCCGAAGGAGTGCTGCACATAGGAATAGGCCGATCCAGCCACCGGGCATCGGCGCACCATCGCGGCGTAGCTGAGTGCCGTGAAGATCATGGTGGCCAAGGCCGCCACGTAGGCCAGCGGTAGATGGCCGCTGGTGATCTGGTTGACGATGCCATAGGTGGTGAACACCGTGGTGATGGCCATGTACGACAGGCCAAACAGGGTAAGGCCGGCAAGTCCAAGGGCGCGCCTGAGCTGCTGCCCCTGTTCGGCAACTGGGTTCTGCAGGGTGGTCATCAAAACTCCCCTCGAGCGGTCAGCGTCGACTGCAAGCAAAATGAATGTCATTCATATTCACACGGGCGCACCGCAGATGGAAGACTTCCGGCGAAAAAAATGTGAAGAATGTCACTTCGACGGCGCGGAGCGCATCACCGCACAACGCAGCAGGCCCGGATCCAGAGGATCCGGGCCTGCTTGCCTGGTAGCCCCGACGGGATTCGAACCCGCGCTACCGCCTTGAGAGGGCGGCGTGCTAGGCCGCTACACAACGGGGCCCTAGCCTGCTTCCGAGTCGCCTCGGGAGCGGTGAAAGCTTAGTGGAAGCTGCTCTGACGAGCAATTCCGGCTTTCCGCAGGGGTACCAGGACTCGAACCTGGACTAAAGGAACCAGAAACCTTCGGGCTGCCAATTACCCCATACCCCTTCGCTGCACCCTTGGCGTTTCCTGCGGCGCAACGAGGTAGAACATTACCCGACAGTGCGCCCCGCTGCCAAATCGGGCCGCAAGGAGCCCCCCGGAGTGCTGGTGGCCAGGTTCATCCGTCGGGCCAACCACCACGCGACCAGCGCAAACAGCCCGAAGCCCAGCAGGTCGCTGGCCGCATTGGACCAGCCGATTGCCTGCAGCGCTCTGGCCTGTGCGATCCCACCAGTGAAGGCCGCCCAGCCGAAGGCGAACAGGTTGTTGGCCACATGGCAGGCGATCCCCGCCTCCAGGCCACCGGTCCAGATCACCAGCGCACCGGCCAACAGGCCGAAGCCGAAGCGGTCCACGAACAGTGGCAGGTTCTGCACCCCGTGGAAGAGGGCGAAGACCAGCGCCGAGCCCACCACGGCCAGCCACCGGGTCTGCTCCGGGGTCAGCTTGATCCCGTCGCCGATCCCACCCAACGCCTGTATCAGGTAGCCACGGAAGAAGAACTCCTCCCCCGCCGCCTGCAGCGGGGCCGTCAACAGCACTAGGCTGAGCCAGAGCCAGACGTCGCGCTGCGGATCCAGGGCGGGGAACCTGCCGCCCCGGCCGGCCAGCAGCACCAGGTTGAGCACCACCGCGGCAATCGGCAGGCAGAGCAGCAGGTAGCGCCAGCGCATCCCGGGCTGCACGCTGACCGCCCACCGCGCCCGCCGCTGGTTCACCCACCGGGTCAGGGCCAGGGTGACCAGGATCAGCAGGGCCAGGCCCAGGTGGGCCCCCACCAGCCCCGACGGGTGCAGGAAGGCCATCGCCTCCTTGAAGTAGGCGGCGAAACCAATCGGCTTGCCGGCAATCGCCCAGCCGATCCCCACCACCAGCTGGGCCACCAACGGAACCGCCACCGCATAGAGCGCCAGCCCCAGCAGGACCCCCAACCCGGCGCGCAGCGGCGCATCCGGTGCACCGCCGAAGACGCGGGAGTAGTCCACTCCCCCGCGCGGCTCATCGACGGGCACCAGCTGGGCGTTGCGGTTGGTGTTCACTCCTCGTCCACGACGGGGTTGGCCAGCTCGCCGATCTCCTGGATGGAAACCGTGACCCGCTGGCCGGGGGTGATCTCCCCCACACCGGCGGGGGTGCCGGTGAGGATCACGTCGCCCGGCAGCAGCGTGGTGAACTCGCTGATGTAGCTGATCAGCTCGCTGATCCCGCGCACCATCAGCTTGGTGGAGTCATCCTGGCGCACCTCGACCTGGTCGGGGGTGCGCTGGTCGGCCACTGTGGTGGTGATCTGCAGGTCTCCGGCATCCTCCAGCGAGAGGTGGGTGACGATCCACGGGCCCAGTGGGCAGAAGGTGTCGCTGCCCTTGGCCCGGGCCCACTGGCCGTCGGGGCCCTGCAGGTCCCGCGCGGTGACGTCATTGGCGATGGTGTAGCCGAAGATCACCTCGGAGATCCGCTCCACCGGCACCTGCTTGCAGATCCGGCCGATCACCACGGCCAGCTCGCCCTCATGGTGCAGGCTCTTGCTGGCCTTGATCCGCACGATCGGATCGTCGGGGCCGATCACCGAGGTATTGGGCTTGAAGAACAGCAGCGGACTGTCCGGCACCTGGTTGCCCAGCTCCGCGGCGTGGGCGGCGTAGTTGCGCCCCACCCCGATGATCTTGCTGCGCGGGATGACCGGGGCCAGCAGCCGCACGTCCTCCAGCGGGTGGCGTTCGCCGGTGTAGTTGACGGGGCCGGCCAGCGGGTCCCCGGTGATGGCGGCGACGGTGTCGGGGTGTTCCCCGGCGTCGGCGGCGAGTTCGACGAGTCCGTACTGCGGCTCGCCTCCGGCAAGGGCGTATCGAGCAATGCGCATGCGGCGAGAATACCGTCCGCACGCCGTCGTCCAGGTGCTGGAATACTGGGCGGCATGGTCAAGGACTTCAATGCACAGGCATTCAGCGCGGTGGAGCTGATCCGCACCAAGCGGGACGGCGGCACCCTCACCGACGAGCAGATCGACTGGCTGATCCACGCCTACACCGAGGGCATCGTCGCCGACGAGCAGATGAGTGCCATGGCCATGGCCATCCTCTTCCGCGGGCTGGATGACCGGGAACTCCCCCGGTGGACCCAGGCCATGATCGACACCGGCGTGCGGCTGGACTTCTCCTCGCTCAGCCGACCGACCTCCGACAAGCACTCCACGGGCGGTGTGGGCGACAAGATCACCCTGCCGCTGGCGCCACTGGTGGCGGCCTGCGGCGTCGCCGTACCGCAGCTGTCCGGCCGCGGCCTGGGACACACCGGCGGCACGCTGGACAAGATGGAGTCCATCCCCGGCTGGCGCGCCATGCTCTCCAATGAGGAGATGCTGACCCAGCTGGAGGAGGTCGGCGCCGTGATCTGCGCCGCGGGCGACGGTTTGGCCCGCGCCGACAAGAAGCTCTACGCCCTGCGCGACGTCACCGGCACCGTCGAGGCCATCCCGCTGATTGCCAGCTCCATCATGAGCAAGAAGATTGCCGAAGGCACCGGCTCCCTCGTGCTCGACGTGAAGGTGGGCTCCGGCGCCTTCATGAAGAACCTCGACGACGCCCGCGAGCTGGCCACCCGGATGGTCTCGCTGGGCAAGGCGGCCGAGGTGAACACCGTCGCGCTGCTGACCGACATGTCCACCCCGCTGGGCCTGACCGCCGGCAACGCCCTGGAGGTCACCGAGTCCGTCGAGGTGCTGGCCGGTGGTGGGCCCGCCGACGTCGTCGAGCTGACCCTGGCGCTGGCCCGGGAGATGCTGCAGGCCGCAGGCTCCGAGGCCGACCCGGAGAAGGCCCTCCAAGACGGTTCCGCGATGGACGTCTGGAAGCGGATGGTGCGCGCCCAGGGCGGCGACCCGGATGCGACCCTCCCCGTGGCCAAGCACTCCGACGAGGTACTGGCCGAGGACGACGGTGTACTGACAACGCTGGATGCGATGGCAGTGGGTGTCGCCGCCTGGCGGCTGGGCGCCGGACGGGCCCGCAAGGAGGATCCGGTGCAGGCCGGCGCCGGCGTCGTGATGCACGCCAAGCCGGGCGATCGGGTGGCCAAGGGCCAGCCGATCCTCACACTGCACACCGACACTCCCGAGGCCTTCGAGCGGGCGCGCGAGGCGCTGGCTGGCGGCATCGAGATCGGGCCGCAGCCCGTGGAGCGTCAGCCTCTGCTGATCGACCGGATCAGCTGACCCATCACGCGCTGATCCCGCCCGAGCAAAGCGGGGGGTGGCATGGGGACATGCATGTCCTTGAAAGTCGGTGGACAGCCGGGGGCGGAGGGGCCCAGACTCCTTGCATGACCCTGATCCTGCGTCCTGTGACGCCAGCCGACGAGGCCGTCGTGCGCGCCCTGCACGAACAACTCCGCGCCGACGACTTCGAATTCCTGCTGGCCGACGGTGACTGGGACGAGGTGCTGGCCACGATCGCCGCCGAGGCCGATGCGCGGGATCTGCCGCCGGGGCGGGTCCCGGCGGACTTCCTGCTCGCCGAGGTGGACGGCCAGGTGGTTGGCCGGGTGTCCATCCGTCACGAACTGAACCGGTACCTGCTCGCCGTGGGCGGGCACGTCGGTTATGCGGTGGGTCCGGACTTTCGCCGTCGCGGCCACGCCACCGAGATCCTGCGGCAGTCGGTCTCCCGGCTCAACGCGCTGGGCGTCGACCGGGTGCTGGTCACCTGCGACGACGACAACACGGCCTCGGCGCGCACCATCGAGGCGTGCGGCGGCATCCTGGAGAACACCGTCGACACCGGGGAAGGCGTACCCAAGCGGCGCTACTGGATCGGTTGATCCGTCCCGTACCCCTTGACCAGGCCGTAGCAGTAGGCGTCGGACAGGGCCTCCCAGCTGGACTCGATCACATTGCCGCCCACCCCGACGGTGGTCCAGGTGTGGTCCCCGTCGGACATGTCAATCAGGGTGCGGGTGATGGCGTCGGTGCCGCCGGTCTCCATGATCCGCACCCGGTAGTCGGTCAGGTTGAAGCGCTCCACCTGGCTGAAGACCGGCGTGAGTGCCTGGGTGAGGGCGTCATCCAGGGCGTCGACGGGACCGTTGCCCTCCCCCACCACGGCCAGCCGCTTGGGCCCGGACGCGGGGTCGTGGGCCACCAGTTTCACCGTCGCCTCGGAATAGGTGTCATTGGCGGCCTCACCGGGGCGGTGCTCGGTCAGCACCCGCCAGCTGGCAATCCCGAAGGGCGCCTCCAACGCACCGATCTCGTCCCGCAGCAGCAACTCGAAGCTGGCATCGGCCGCCTCATAGGAGTAGCCGTCGGCCTCGCGCTGCTTGACGACCTCGGTGACCCGCGCCGCCAGCTCCCGGTCGGACAGGTCGAAACCCAGCTGCTCGCCCTTGATCTGGATGTTGGCCCGGCCCGCCATGTCACTGATCAGCATCCGCATGTCATTGCCCACCAGCGCCGGATCCACGTGCTGGTAGAGATCCGCGTCCACCCGGATGGCCGACGCGTGCAGCCCAGCCTTGTGCGCAAAGGAGGAATTGCCCACATAGGGCTGCCGGGCGTGCGGGGCCTGGTTGGTGATCTCCGCGATGGCGTGCGACGTGCGGCTCAGGTTGGCCAGCTGGTGACCGGTCAGCAGCGGCCATCCGAATTTCAGCTGCAGATTGGCAACCACCGTGGTCAGATCGGCATTGCCGGTGCGCTCGCCATAGCCGTTGACGGTGCCCTGGACGTGCATCGCGCCGGCCTCGACGGCGGCCAGGGTGTTGGCCACGGCGCAGCCGGTGTCGTTGTGACAGTGGATCCCCAGATCGACGCCGATCGCGCCGGCCGCCGAGACCACGTCGCCCATCTGGCTGGGCAGCATCCCGCCATTGGTGTCGCACAGCACCACCACCTCGGCGCCGGCCTCCGCCGCGGTCCGGACCACGTCCAGCGCGTAGCCGGGGTTGGCCAGGTAGCCGTCGAAGAAGTGCTCGCAGTCCACGAAGACGTGCTTGCCGTGCTCGACGAGATGGCTGACGGTGTCCGCCACCATCGCCAGGTTCTCCTCCAGGCTGGTGCGCAGCGCGTGGGTGACGTGCGCGTCGTGGCTCTTGGCCACCAGGCAGACGTAGTCGGTGCCGGCCTCGCGCAGGGCGGCGGTCAGCGGGTCGTCGGCGGCCCGGCCGCCCGCCTTGCGGGTGGACCCAAAGGCCACCAGCTGGGCATTGGTGAGCTTCAGGTCCCGCTGGGCCGCTTGGAAGAAGGCGGTGTCATTGGGGTTTGCACCCGGCCAGCCCCCCTCGATGAAGCTGACGCCCAGCTCGTCCAGATGCCCGGCCATCCTGAGCTTGTCCGCGACGGACAGCCGCAGCCCCTCCTGCTGCGCGCCGTCGCGCAGGGTGGTGTCGAAGATCTGGAAATTGTCCGGTGGCAAGGGGGGCTGCACGCTCACGGGGGTCCTTTCGGCGGGTCCCACCAGTCTGACCCGGAACCATTGGGCGAGACTGCAATCTCGCCCAATGGACCTGGTGAGTGGGCAGCCGAGGTCAGCAGACCCGGCGGGTCCAGCCGTGGACATCCTCGGCACGGCCGTACTGGATGCCCACCAGGCGCTGGCGGATCCGCAGCGACTGGGGATCGGCCACCTCGGGCAGGCTGTGCACCTGGTCGCCAACCTTGAGGCTGCCGATCGGGGTGACCACGGCCGCGGTGCCGCAGGCGAAGGCCTCCGCGATGCTGCCGTCCGCGATCCCGTCCAGCACCTCTTGCAGCGTGATCCGTCGCTCCACCGGCTGCAGGCCAAGGTCCGGAGCCATGGTCAGGATCGAGTCCCGGGTGATGCCGGGCAGGATGTTCCCGTTCAGCTCCGGGGTGACCAGCTGGCCGTCCCGGGTGACCAGGAAGAAGTTCATCCCACCCAGCTCGTCGATGTGGCTGCGGTCACTGGCGTCCAGAAAGAGCACCTGGCTGCAGCCGTGGGCGTAGGCCTCGTTGGTGGCCTGCAGGCTGGCGGCGTAGTTGCCGCCGCACTTGGCGGCACCGGTGCCACCGGCGCCGGCCCGGGAGGAGTCCAGACTGACCCAGATGTCCACCCGGCCCACCCCATCCTTGAAGTAGGCGCCCACCGGGGAGGCGATCACGCAGTAGGTGGCGGTCTGGGCGGCGCGCACCCCGAGGAAGTCCTCATTGGCGATGGTGAAGGGCCGCAGGTAGAGGCTCTGCTCGGCGCCGCCGGGCACCCAGCGGGCGTCGACCTTGACCAGCTCGGTGACGCTGGAGACGAAGTCCTCCACCTCCAGTGCCGGGAGCGCCAGCCGCGCGGCGGAGTTGATCATCCGCTGGGCATTGGCCTCGGGGCGGAAGAGCCAGACCGAACCATCCGCGCGACGGTAGGCCTTCAATCCCTCGAAGATCTCCTGGGCATAGTGGAAGACGGCACTGCCCGGGGTGAAGTTGGCGCTCGCATAGCGGTCGATCCGGGCATCGTGCCAGCCCTCATCCTTGGTCCACGTCGCGACGGCCATGTGATCGGTGAAGTGGTCACCGAAGCCGGGATTGGCGAAGATCTCCTCGATCCGGGCCTGGTCGGTGTGCTGCTGGTCGTCACGGACGGTGAACTCGAGTGCCATGGGGCCAGCGTAGACCTGTCCCAATCATGAGACAATCGTCTCGCTGAGTGGGATTCTTATCCTAGAATGCAGTCATGACCACAACGACGCCCAGCAAGACCCCCACCATCGCCGTGATCGGCGGCGACGGCATCGGCCCCGAGGTGACCGCCGAGGCGCTCAAGGTGCTCAAGGCGACGGTGGGCGAGGACGCCTTCACCTTCGTCGAGCATGACCTGGGCGCCGAGCGCTGGCTGCACACCGGAGAGGTGCTGCCCGAGGCCACCATCGAGGAGCTGAAGGCCTCCGACGCCATCATCCTGGGCGCCGTGGGTGCCGCCCCGGGCTCCACCGAGATCCCGTCGGGCCTGCTGGAGCGCGGCCTGCTGCTCAAGCTGCGCTTCCTGTTTGACCACTGCGTCAACCTGCGCCCCAGCAAGCACTACCCCGGCACCGCCACTCCCCTTTCCGACGAGGTGGTGGGCCGCGGCCCGATCGACTTCGTCGTGGTGCGCGAGGGCACCGAGGGCCTGTACTGCGGCAACGGCGGCGCCGTGCGGGTGGGCACCGAGCACGAGATCGCCACGGAGGTCAGCATCAACACCGCCTTCGGCGTGGAACGGGTGGTGCGTGACGCCTTCGAGCGGGCCATGACCCGCCGCAAGAAGCTCACCCTGGTGCACAAGCACAATGTGCTGGTCAACGCCGGTGGCCTGTGGAAGCGGATCGTGGAGCAGGTCGGCGCCGAGTACCCGGAGGTCGCCACCGACTACCTGCACATCGACGCGGCGACGATCATGCTGGTCACCGACCCGCAGCGCTTCGACGTGATCGTCACCGACAACCTGTTCGGCGACATCCTGACCGACGAGGCGGGCGCGATCACCGGCGGCATCGGCCTGGCAGCCAGCGCCAACATCAACCCCAGCAGGGAATTCCCGAGCATGTTCGAGCCGGTGCACGGCTCAGCCCCGGACATCGCCGGCCAGGGCATCGCCGACCCGACCGCCGCGATCAGCTCCATGGTGCTGCTGCTGGATCACCTGGGCCGCCCGGAGGATGCCCGCCGGATCGAGGCCGCCGTGGAGGCCGACATCGCCAGCCGTGGCGACCAGAAGCGCTCCACCAGCGAGGTGGGCGACGCGATCGCCGCCGCCGTCAGGGGCTGACCAGCTCTTCAGCACCCCCGAACCACACACGTGTGGGTTCCCACCCAAGGGCACGGAACCCACACGTTGTTGTGTGAGGAAGGCAAAGGGGTGTTGGAAAAGTACAGTGTGAGGCGTTGAAACGGTATACCTGCGGGCGATGAGCGTCGGCGCGGTTGTGCGGACGGCACCCGGACAACTCCAACCTGCGGCCCACGGACCATTCCGCTCCTCCCTGAAATGGGGCAGTTGTCCTGTGGAACTTTGGTAGCGACTTCGCTACCAAAAGTTCCACAGGACGCCTGACCAACAGATTCTCGATGGCCCCTCGACAAGCTCGGGGATCGTGATCAGGCGGGAATGACCGCCCTGATTGCTGCCACCGTCGCCACCGCGGCGGTGGCCGCCTCGTGGCCCTTGTCCTCCGCCGAGCCCTCCAGCCCGGCCCGGTCCAGGGCCTGCTGCTCGTCGTCGCAGGTCAGCACGCCGAAGCCCACCGGCTTGCCGGTGCGCACGCTCACCTCGGTGAGCCCCAGGGTGGCGCCCTGGCAGACGTAGTCGAAGTGCGGGGTGCCGCCGCGGATCACCACGCCCAGCGCCACCAGTGCGTCGAAACGCTCGGCCAGCGCGGAACAGGCCCCGGCCAACTCGAAGGTGCCAGGCACCCGGACCAGGGTGACGTCACTGACCCCGGCGTCGACCAGCCCGCGCTGGGCGCCGTCGATCAGGCCGTCCATCACGACGGTGTGCCAGCTGGCCGCCACGATCGCGACCTTCAGGCCACTACCGTCGACGCTGATGGTGGGTGCTCCTGCGCCGCTCATGCGGGTTCTCCGTTCTTCAGGTCGGTGGGCAGGGTGTGGCCCATCCGGTCTCGCTTGGTGGTGAGGTAGGAAATGTTGTCTGCGCCGACACCGGTGGCCCCGGAGCGCACCCCGAGCACCTCCAGTCCGGCCTCCCGCAGAGCCTCGGCCTTCTCTGGATTGTTGGTGAGCAAGGTGATTCCCGGCACGCCCAGGGTCGTGAGAATGGCCGCCGCGGCGCCGTACTCCCGGTCGTCGACGGGCAACCCGAGCTGGGTCTGGGCATCGACGGTGTCCGCGCCGCCGTCCTGCAGGTGGTAGGCGCGCAGCTTGTTCAGCAGCCCCACGCCGCGGCCCTCGTGGCCGCGCAGGTAGACCAGCACGCCCGGCTCGGCCCCCAGCAGTTCCTGGGCGCGGCGCAGCTGCGGGCCGCAGTCACAGCGCAGCGAACCCAGCGCGTCGCCGGTGAGGCATTCGGAGTGCAGCCGCACCAGGTTGCGTTGCCCGATCCCGTGCGGGCTGATCATCGCGACGTGTTCGGCGCCGGTCACCAGATCGGCGAAGCCGACGGTCTCAAACCGTCCCGCCTCTGTGGGCACCACGGTGCGGGCCACCTCCTCCACCCGGTCGTGCAGCGCGCGCCAGGCGGCCAGGTCGGCAATCGTGACCACCGGCAGGCCTTCCCTGGCGCCCAGCTCCAGCACCGCGTCGGTGCGCATCATGCTGCCATCGTCATGCACCAGCTCCCCGATCACCCCCACCGGCGCCAGCCCGGCCAGCCGGCACAGGTCCACCGTCGCCTCAGTGTGGCCGCGGCGGGTCAGCACTCCCCCGTCGCGCGCCCGCAGCGGCACCACGTGCCCAGGCCGGTTGAAATCGGTGGCGACGGCGTCCGGGCTGGCCAGCAGCCGCACGGTGGTGGCCCGGTCATGGGCGCTGATCCCGGTGGTGGTGCCCACGGCGGCGTCGACGGTGATGGTATAGGCGGTGCGCAGGCTGTCCTGGTTCTGCTCCACCATCAGGGGAAGCTCCAGCCGATCGGCCCAGTCATTGGGCATCGGCGCGCACAGGTACCCGGAGCTGTGCCGGATGGCCCAGCCGGTCCACTCGTCGGTCAGCGTCTGGCCGGCGGCAATCACGTCGCCCTCGTTCTCCCGGTCCACGTCGTCCAGCACCAGCACCGGCCGGCCCTGACGCATGGCCTCCAGGGCCGCCTCGATGGTGTTCATTCCCGCGCCTCCGAATCCTTGGCAGCCAGCATCTTCTCGACATACTTGGCCAGCACGTCCACCTCCAGGTTCACGGCATCCCCCACCTGCTTGCTGCCCAGCGTGGTCAGCTCCAGGGTGGTGGGGATCAGGGAGACCTCGAAGAAGTCCTCACCGATGCCGCTGACCGTCAGGGAGACCCCGTCGACGGTGATGGAGCCCTTCTCCACCACATAGCGGGCCAGAGCAGCGGGCAGCTCGAAGCGCACCACCTCCCAGCGCTCGCCGGGGGTGCGCTGCAGGATCCGTGCGGTGCCGTCCACATGACCCTGCACCACGTGCCCGCCGAACCGGCCATTGGCGGCCATCGCCCGTTCCAGGTTGACCGGCGAACCCTCGGCGAGCTCACCCAGCGAGGACCGGCGCAGGCTCTCGGCCATCACGTCGACGCTGAAGGACTCGGCATCGTGCTCGACGACGGTCAGGCAGACGCCATTGCAGCAGATCGACGCACCGGGGCTGGCGTCACTGACCACCAGCGGGCCGCGGATCCGCAACACTGCGGACTCCTCGCCGTGCTGGATGGACTGGACGCTGCCCAGTTCCTCGACGATTCCGGTGAACATTCACTTCTCCTTCGGATTTCGGATGGGGTTCAGGATCAGGGCGACGTCCTCGCCGTGGCGCTCGACGTCGACGAGGTGCAGCCGCGCGATGTCGGCGATGGTGGTGATGCCCAGATCGGCGACGGCAGCCTTCCCGGCGCCCAGCAGGGCAGGAGCCAGGCAACAGATCACCTCGTCGATCACCCCGGCGCGCCACCAGGCGGCGGCCAGGGCCGGCCCACCCTCCAGCCAGACATGGTGGATTCCCTGCTGGGACAGGGATTGCAGCACCTCCTGCGGCTTGCCGCCGGGGAGCTGCCGGAAACGGCTGTCGGTACCGCGCACCCGGGCCTCGGCTGGCACCGGCCGGTCCCCAACCACCACCCGCAGCGGCTGCCTGCCCATCGGCTGATTCTGCTCATCCCGGACGGTGAGCCGGGGATCGTCGGACAGCACGGTGCCCGTGCCCACCACCACGGCACCGCACCGAGCCCGGCGTTGGTTCATTGCCCGGCGCATCACGGGGCCGGTGATCCATTGGGAGCTGCCGTCGGCGGCGGCGCTGCGGCCGTCCAGGGTGGCGGCGAACTTCCAGCTCACCCACGGCCGGCCACTCTTCTGGGCAAAGGTCCAGCTGTGGTTCAGCCCCGCGGATTCGTGCGCCAGCAGGCCAGTCTCCACCCGGATGCCGGCGGCCCGCAGGGTGGCGGCGCCGCCGCTGGCCTGAGCGGTGGGGTCGGCCTGGGCAAAGACGACCCGGGAGACTCCGGCGGCGATCAGCGCCTGCGCGCAGGGTCCGGTGCGGCCGGTGTGATTGCAGGGTTCCAGCGTGACGACGGCAGTGCCACCGCGGGCCAGCTCGCCCGCAGCCTTGAGGGCCACCACCTCGGCATGGTCGGTGCCGGCGCCCTCATGCCAGCCCTCCCCCACGGTGGCGCCGTCGGCATCCAGCAGGACGCAGCCGACGCGGGGATTGGGATCGGCCTCGGGGCCACCGGCGGCAAGCTCCAGGGCGCGCCGCATGGCGACGCGTTCGTGCGTCGGCCACTGTGTCTGATCCATCTCACTCCCCTGCATCGGCACCACTGCCGTGCTCCGGGGTGTGCGAGGCCGCGCACGGATGCGCGTTCGCGCCGCACGTCGCCAAGTCCATCGACCAAGGACATACGGCCAAGCAACCGGTTGCGCCACAGGCGCCAACCCGGCTCCACGTGTTTCCTCCCATCCGGACTTTCACCGTCGGTCCTGGAATTGCACCAGATCAACCGTCAGCTGGCAGCTGACGGGTCGCGGACTGTCACCGCCGGTTCGGACTTGCACCGACCCCGGAACACGTTGCGGCCATTGTGCCACGACCGCCAAGCCCCTGCCACGCGATCCCATGCCTCGCAGCCCGCAACCTGCTGCTCAAATTGGCAGCCAGGCTGACGCAGAAAATTTCTTGAACCTTCGAATCGTCAGAAAGTTGCCACTTTGTGCAGCCCCCTCTGGGTCATGGCATCGGCAGCGGCTACTTGCCGTCCTGGCTGGGCCACGGATTGGGCGTGCAGCCATCGGTCTTCTTGCTCTGCTGCATCATCACCGGCGCCTTGCGTCCCTTGGCGGGGCAGCCGACGTGGTCCTTGCCGATGAAGTGACCCACCTCATGGTTGACCATGTAGGCCCGGTAGTCGGTCAGGTCGGTGAAGCTGGGGGTCATGTAGAGCCAGCGGTCCGTGTTCAGGATGACGTTCTGCCCCGCCCGGCAGCTCCAGGTCATTTTGATGTCCAGCGGGCACATCGTCTGCGCGGTGCCCGGAGAGGCCAGGAAGATGGTGAACTCCGCCCTGGCCGGGTCCTTGACCAGCTCGAAGGAGTGCCCCTGGTGGCCGATCCAGCCACGGGGATCATTCAGGGTGTCGCTGATCTGGCGGGCCGCGGTGGTGGCGTCGATCCCGGTGCCGTCCTCGCTCTTGACCACATAGCGGTGCACCGCGACGGTCTTCTTCGCCGGGGCCACGCTCAGGTTGGCCACCTTCCAACTGCCCTTGCCCTTCAGGCCCGAGTGCTTCATGCCCGTGGTGTCGGTGTTGGCGTCGTCGTCCCCGGTTCCCGCGCTGGGCATGGGTGACGGGGTCTGTGCACTGGGCGTTGGGCTGGAGCTGGGCGTGGCGCTCGAACTAGCCGAGGGGGTGACAGCCGGAGTCGCCGACTCCCCCGGGGCCACCGCCAGGTCACGCTCCTCCTTCGATGAGCAGCCCCGGACCAGCATTCCCAGGATGGTGAGCACCAGCAGCCCGGCCAGGGCGAGCACGGCCACCGAGACCACTCGGCTGCCACGCCGGGTCAGGCGGATGGGTGGTCGTTTCCAGGGCGGGGGGGACGTCGTCACGCCAACAGCGTAGGGCCACCGGGGCCCGGTCTCAGGAAGTGACCCGCACAGGCTCCCCGTCGGCCACCTGAGAGACTGACCGGGTGAGCACCCCAGACGAGGTTCCCGAGCTAGTCAGCCGGGCATTGCACCAGTGTCTGCTGACCGGTTGGCTGCAGACCACGCGCAATGAGACCGGCCGTCTGCTGGCCACCCTGGCGGCCGGCCGGGAGGGCACGATCGCGGAGGCCAGTACCGGCGGTGGCGCCGGGGTGGCGTGGCTGCGCAGCGGCGCCCCGCAGAGCACCCACGTGGTGTGCGTCGAGCAGGACCCGGAACGCGCCGAGCAGGCCCGGCAGACCCTGCAGGGCGCCGACGTGGAGGTGCTGGACGGCGGCTGCGAGACCCTGCGCGCCCGGGGTCCCTTCTCCCTGCTCTACCTCAGCCGACGCACCGCGGAACTGATCTCCCGGGACCTGGCCTGGCAGTTGGTGGAGCCGGGCGGCGTGGTGGTGATCGACGACTTCGACCCCTCCCCCGGCTGGCCGCCGCGCGAGGTGACCGGGGCCATCGACACCCTGCGGCAGGGCTGGTTGAGCGACGAGCGGTTCACCTCCAGCGAGGTGGCCGTCGCCCCGGACCTGGCCGTGGTGCTGGCCACCAAGAACTGACCCCTCGACAAGCTCGGGGACCCGTGGGGTCAGCGGCCCAGGAAGCGTTCCCAGGCGGGCAGCTCCTCCTTGGCCTGGGCGGCGCCCAGCGCATGGGCCTCCCGCAGCCGGTCGATCCGGCGCTCCTGGTTGGCGATCTTCATGTGGGTGGGCCGGAAGACGTAGGCCCTCCCCTGCCGTTCCAGCTCGGCGAGCTCGTCCAAGGTGCGGTTGTAGTTTTCCGCCCGATCCAGCAGGGCGCGAGCGATCTTTGGATAGCGCCGAAAGACCACGTCGTAGGCGCGCGGGTGCCGCGCCGGTGCCTTGCGATAGCCAGCCTCGCGGGTGAGCACCACGAAAAACCTCTGATAGCCCGCTTCCTTGGCCGCATCCAGCGCGATGCCACCGCTGGGGCCCAGCGCGCCGTCGCACCACGGATCGCCGTCAATCTGCACGATCGGCATCAGCCCCGGCATGGTCGACGACGCGCGGATCCGCTTCGCCAAGGCCGGGAGGTCAGGCATGTCCGCCTGGCTCCAGTAGACGTGCTCCCCGGTGCGGGCATTGAAGCCGCCGACGTTCAGGGTGGCGGGATTGGCCCGGAAGGCCTCCCAGTCCAGGGGTAGCGGCTGGTCCGGCAGCCCCGTCTGTTCGTAGATGAACTCGGCATTGAAGACGCCCTTGCCGCGCACCCAGGTGCGCCAGCTGCCGAAGTCCGGGTGCTCGGCGATGTCGAGGAAGCTGGCCTCGGCCCGGGCGCTGTCCCGGGCGACGTAGTTGAGGCTGTTGGACGAGCCGGCCGAGATCCCCGCGACGAAGTCGAAATACATCTCCTGAGCCAGCAGTTCCTGCACCACCGCGCAGGTGTAGGCGGCCCGCATCCCGCCGCCCTCGAAGATCAGGGCCGTGTCAAGGATGTTGCTGGTCAGGGAATCGGGCACGCCGCCACCCTAGCCCGCTGCTCACTCGACGCGGTTCGCCGCCCGGATGCCGATGACACTGGCCGGAATCGTCAGGATCAGCATCAACACCAGACCGGCCAATGACACCCCCGCGGCGGCCCCGAAGCCGCGCCACACACCAGGCCCACGACGACCAACTCGATGGCCGGCACCGTTATCTCACTCGCCTTCTCATCGTCCGCGACGTTGCGTCGCGAGCAAGGTGTTCAGGGTGGCCGCGGCGGTCTCGGGGTCGGCGACGGTGAGGTACATCGGCGGCTTGCCGGCCTGGTGGACCAGCAGGGTGGGCGCCTCGGCCGTGACCAGGCCCCTGGCGCCATCAAAGAGGGCACCGCGCAGCCCATAGCCGCCAAAATCCCCGAGCGGATTGACCGTCCTGCCCACCTCGGCCGAGACGATGGTCTCCAGCGGGATGTTGACCCAGCGGATAGGTCCCGCGGTGCGAAGCCCCCGGGAGTCGACGGTGATGCGGGCGAACATCATCTGGAAGGGCACGAGCACCACCAGCAGGGTGAGCAGCATGAACAGCGCCCCCGGGAGGTTCCCCAGCACCGCGAACAGCACGCCCATAGCAACGACCGGGAGCGCCGCCAGTCCGAAGAACCAGTGGACGGCCCTGCCGCGCACCAGGGAGCCGGTCCACGCGAAGCGGCCATTGGTGGGGCCGGTGACCGTGGGCACACCGTCCGGCAACACCGTCGAGGCGGGAACCAGCACCTTGGGAGCACGCGTGGCCAGCCAGACCAGACCACCCACGGCGATTGCCGCCACTACACCCGCCGCGACGCTGCTCCACTCGTCGCCGGCCTGTCCGGTGGGCCGGCCGCGCTGCATCCAGATTCCGCCAAAGAAGGTCGTGGCGACGAAGGTGGCGGTGCCTGCCACCACCGGTGCCATCACCCGGGCCTGCTTCATGGCCGCACCCACGGCGAGCATCGGCAGGCTGAGGGCCGGGGTGAGGATGGCGTGCAGGCTCACCACCTGGCTGAGCGGAGTGAAGCCGTCGGGCCTGCCGTCGGCTCCCCAGTGGGCGACCACCGGGTCCGGCAGCTGACCCCGCACGCTCCACACCAGCACGACCCCGCCAGCGGTACACAGCAGGCAGACCAGCGCGGGCAGCCAGTAGACCCGAGCGGGCGGGTGATCGACGAATTCCTGGGTCGTCGTGGTGGTGTTCATGCCCGACGACCTTCCAGGATCTCGACGAGGTGCTCATGCGCCAGCCCCAGCCGTCCGGCCTCTGCCAGCAGCTCGTCGGCCATCAGGTGCAGGTTCACCAGACCGGGATCCTCGGCGATCACCACCGCTCCCCTGCCGCGCCGCAGCTCGATCAGCCCTTCGTCGCGCAGGCTCTGGTAGGCGCGCAGCACGGTGTGCAGGTTGATCTCCAGCGAGGCGGCCAGTTCTTTGGCCGACGGCAGCTTCTCGCCCTTGGCCAGCTTCCCATCGGCGATCGCGCGGCGCACCAGCGCGGCGAGTTGCTCGAACAAGGGCGTCGGTGACGCCGGATTCACCGTCCACAACATAGTTCTATTGTTACTAGAAGAAGCCTGCTTTTCAACCGCTCGACCGGCTTGGGGACCGGGGTTGCGTGGTTACCCGGGGACCGGGGTTGCGTGGGTACTCGCAGATCGGGGGTGGACACAGCACGAGGCCCCTTCCGCATGCTGCGGAAGGGGCCTCGCCCCTCGACAAGCTCGGGGACCATCCTGAGATTGGCGTAGCGCTCAGATCAGCGGTCGGCCTTGCCTTCGGTGTAGTCCTCGTCGGTCTCCTTGATCCAGCTGAACATCTTGCGGAGCTCCTTGCCGGTGGCCTCGATCTGGTGGCCCTGCTCGGTCTCGCGCATCTTCTTGAACTCGGGCGCGCCCGCGTCCTGGTCCTCGATGAAGTTCTTGGCGAAGGTGCCGTTCTGGATGTCGGTCAGGATGGCCTTCATGTTCTGCTTGACGTGGTCGTCCACGACGCGCGGGCCGGAGACGTAGTCGCCGTACTCGGCGGTGTCGGAGATGCTCCAGCGCTGCTTGGAGATGCCGCCCTCGATCATCAGGTCGACGATCAGCTTGAGCTCGTGCAGGCACTCGAAGTAGGCCACCTCGGGCTGGTAGCCGGCTTCCACCAGGGTCTCGAAACCGGCCTGCACCAGGTGCGACATGCCGCCACAGAGCACGGCCTGCTCACCGAACAGGTCGGTCTCGGTCTCCTCGGTGAAGGTGGTCTCGATGCCACCGGCACGCAGGCCACCGATGGCCTTGGCATAGCTCAGGGCCAGCGGCCAGGCATCACCCGAAGCGTCCTTCTCGACAGCGACGATGACCGGGACGCCCCGGCCGTCGGCGTACTCGCGACGCACGACGTGGCCGGGCCCCTTGGGGGCGACCATGCAGACGTCGACGCCCTCCGGCGGGGTGATGTAGCCGAAGCGGATGTTGAAGCCGTGGGCGAAGAACAGGGCGTCGCCATCCTGCAGGTTCGGCTCGATCTCGGCCTTGTACAGCCCACGCTGGACCTGGTCGGGGGTGAGGATCATGATGACGTCGGCCTCCTCCACGGCCTCGGCGACGCTGAGGACGCGCAGCCCCTCGGCCTCGGCCTTGGCGCGGGACTTGCTGCCCTCGGCCAGGCCGACCCGCACGTCGACGCCGGAATCCCGCAGGCTCAGCGCATGCGCATGCCCCTGCGAGCCGTAGCCGATCACGGCGACCGTACGGCCCTGGATGATGGAGAGGTCGGCGTCGTCGTCGTAGAACATCTTTGCCATGAGGGTGGAACTCCTTGTGTTGGTTGTGCAGGGGTCTTGGGTTGTACGGGTCTGGGTCAGGAACGGGACTTGTCGGTGATCGGACGACTGCCGCGACCCAGGGCCACCTGGCCGGACTGCACCAGCTCGATGATCCCGAAGGGCTGCAGCATCTCCAGCATCGCGGCCAGCTTCTCCTGGCTGCCGGTGGCCTCCACCGTAATGGACTCCGGCCCGACGTCGACCGCCTTGCCGCGGAACAGGCTGACCGTGTCGATCACCTGACTACGGGTGGTGATGTCGGAGCGGACCTTGACCAGCAGCAGCTCGCGCTTGACCGCATTGGTCTCCAGCTCCACCACCTTGATCACCTCGATCAGCTTGTTGAGCTGCTTGACCAGCTGCTCCAGCACGATCGGGTCGTCCACCTGGGCCACCAGGGTCATCCGGGAGAGGTCCTCGCGCTCGGTGGGACCCACCGCCAGGGACTCGATGTTGAAGCCGCGACGGCTGAACAGCGCCGCGGTGCGGGTCAGCACGCCGGGGGCATTGCTGACCAGGACGCTGAGGGTATGGGTGGTGCTCACAGGATTTCCTCTTCCCAGTCGGGGGCCATGTCGCGGGCAATCTTGATGTCGTCATTGCTGGTGCCGGCGGCCACCATCGGCCACACCATGGCGTCCTTCTCGACGACGAATTCCACCACGACGGGGCCGTCGTTGATGCTCAGCGCCTTGTTGATCACCTCGTCCACCTCGTCGATGGTCTCGGCCCGCAGCCCGACGCAGCCCATTGCCTCGGCCAGCTTCGGGAAGTCCGGGATCCGCTCCGAGTTCAGGTCGGTGTGGGAGTAGCGCTGGTCGAAGAACAGCGTCTGCCACTGCCGCACCATGCCCAGCACGTTGTTGTTGATCACCGCGATCTTGATCGGGATGTCATTGAGGGCGCAGGTGACCAGCTCCTGGTTGGTCATCTGGAAGCAGCCGTCGCCGTCGATCCCCCAGACCACCGCGTCGGGATCGCCCGCCTTGGCGCCCATCGCGGCCGGCACGCAGTAGCCCATGGTGCCGGCGCCGCCGGAGTTGAGCCACTTGCCCGGCTTCTCGTGCGGCAGGAAGTGCGCGGCCCACATCTGGTGCTGGCCGACGCCGCTGGCGAAGATGGTGTCCGGGCCGCTGAGCTCACCCAGCCGCTTGATCACGTACTGCGGGCTGAGCCGGCCGTCGGTCGGCTCCTCCCAGCCCAGCGGGTAGCGCCGCTTGAGGGAGGCCAGGTTGTCCTGCCAGGGCTTGAGGTCTTCCAGCTCGACGCCGACGATCGCGCCGTTCAGCTCCTTCAGGAAGGCGCGCGCGTCGCCGACGATCGGCAGGTCCGCCACCCGGTTCTTGCTGATCTCGGCCGGGTCGATGTCGGCGTGGATCACCTTGGCCAGCGGCGCGAAGGTGTCCAGCTTGCCGGTCACCCGGTCATCGAAGCGGGTGCCGACGGCGATCAGCAGGTCGGACTGCTGGATGGCGCCGACGGCGGAGACCGAGCCGTGCATGCCGGGCATGCCCATGTGCAGCTCGTGGCTGTCCGGGAAGGCACCGCGGGCCATCAGGGTGGTGACCACGGGGATGCCGGTGGCCTCCACCAGCTTGGCCAACTCCTCGGCGGCGCGCGCCTTGATCACGCCGCCACCGATGTAGAGCACCGGGCGCTTCGCCTCGGCGATCATCTTGGCGGCCTGACGCACCTGGCGGCTGTGCGGCCTGGTGGTGGGCTTGTAGCCGGGCAGGTTGATTCCCGACGGCCAGACGAAGGGCGCGGAGCTGACCAGCGCGTCCTTGGCGATGTCCACCAGCACCGGGCCGGGGCGGCCGGTCTCGGCGATGTGGAAGGCCTCCTTGACCGCCCGCGGGATGTCCTCCACCTTGGTGACCAGGAAGTTGTGCTTGCTGATCGGCATCGTGATGCCGCGGATGTCGGCCTCCTGGAAGGCGTCGGTGCCAATGAAGGTGGAGTTCACCTGGCCGGTGATGGCCACCATGGGCACGGAGTCCATGTAGGCGTCGGCAATGGGGGTGACCAGGTTGGTGGCACCCGGGCCGGAGGTGGCGATGCACACCCCGACCCGGCCGGTGGCGGTGGCGTAGCCCTCCGCGGCGTGTCCGGCGCCCTGCTCGTGGCGGACCAGGATGTGGCGGATCTTGGAGTCGTAGAGCGCGTCGTAGGCGGGCATGATGGCGCCACCGGGAAGGCCGAAGACAACCTCTACCCCGAGACGCTCCAGCGAGGCGACGAGCGCCTGGGCGCCGGTCATCATCTTGGGTGTGGCATCTGCGGGTGCCATGGCATTCCCTTCGTCGTTGGTTCGGGTGGGCTGTGACCCCTGACCCGATGATTTCGTGCGCTGCTTGCTCTGCTGAACCTGTCCGCCAGCCGGACGTGAAGCCCTGCCCGGCCAACAAAAAACCTCC
Organism: Luteococcus sp. H101; assembly: GCF_038433155.1. NCBI lineage: Bacteria > Bacillati > Actinomycetota > Actinomycetes > Propionibacteriales > Propionibacteriaceae > Luteococcus > Luteococcus sp. H101. The sequence continues at coordinate 39,481 of NZ_JBCDMW010000015.1, read as the reverse complement.
GCTGCCCTGGGCAGACGGAGGTAGCGCTGAGAACCGGTGGTGGCTGGTCTCAGCGCCTGATCAGTACGAGGAAGCTGTGCATGGCTTGACTCTCCCGCACCGGCGACGGCCCGGTCAATGACCCTACCCCAGCTTTCCACATCATGAGACGCATTTCCGTATTGTGGACTTCACGGCGGGACGCCGGGGACGGGTCAGCCCCGCCGGCTGCGGTGGCCGACGGGGCTGACAGCAAGCCGGAAGGGCTCAGACGGCGGTTGCGCCGCCGGTGCGGGTGGCGTCCAGAATCTTGCCGGCGCGCATCAGCGCCCAGCCCACCAGGGCGGACAGCAGGCCCAGCCCCATCACCAGGGCGGAGACGCCGTAGCTGACGATGGAGGTGAACAGCGACGCACGCAGGAAGGAGCCGTTCATGGCGCTGGTGCGGGCCTTGGTCCACTTCTCCACCGCGGCGGTATCCTTGGCGGCCTCGGCCTTCTTGATCTCGGCGCCCAGCTCGGCATAGGTCTTGTTCTCCGCGCCGTGCAGGGCGTGCTCCTTGATGATCTCCGCCTGGCTCCAGGCGGTGAAGGGGCCACCGACCTTCTTGCCGGCATTGGTCTTGGCGTCGGCGGGAACGGTGATGTTCTCGCTCTTCAGCTGGCTGGTGACGGTGCCCCAGGTGACGGCACCGGCAACCAGCATGATCAGCCCGGCAATCAGGGAGCAGATGCCGATCAGCTTGATGGGCTTGGCACTCATGATGGGTGTCCTTTGGTTCGAGGGAATGGACGTCGGCCACCACACACGCCGTGCCGATCAGGGATCCACGACGTTGTGCAACGGTCAACTACTGACCACCTTAGACATGGTAGTTCAGCCCTCAACCACCGGGGTCGACAATTCGTCGACCTCCGGATCAGGACAGGATCTGGGCCAGCACCTCGTCCAGGTCCTCCGCGTCGTCCTTCTGCAGCAGCGCGGCCAGACCGGGGTTCTCGCCATAGCGGGGCACCAGGTGCACGTGCAGATGGAAGACCTCCTGGCCAGCCACCGGGCCGGCGCTGGAGAGCATGTTCAGCCCGTCGGCGTCCAGCTTGTCCACCAGCAGTCGCGAGACGTGGCTGACCGCGGGCGCGATCTCGGCCAGGACCTCGGCGTCCCCGGTCAGGTCGTCGACATGCCGCTTGGGCACCACCAGCGTGTGCCCCTTGTGGAACGGGGCGATGTCGAGGAAGGCGTAGGAATGGTCATCCTCGTAGACCTTGCGGCTGGGCAGGTCCCCGGACACGATGCTGCAGAACAGGCAATCCATGCGGCCCATGGTAGTCAGCGAACGGTGTAACCGGCTGCGCGCAGCCCGTCCTTGACCTGGGCGATGGTCAGGGTGCCGTAGTGGAAGACGCTGGCCGCCAGCACCGCGTCGGCACCGGCCGCGGCGGCATCGACGAAGTGCTGCACCGTGCCGGCACCGCCGGAGGCGATCACCGGGACGTCCACCACCTGACGCACCGCCCGGATCATCTCCAGGTCGAAGCCGTCGGTGGTTCCGTCGGCATCCATGGAGTTCAGCAGCACCTCACCGGCGCCACGCTCCACCGCCTCCTTCACCCAGGCGATCGCGTCCAGACCGGCCGGCCTCTTGCCGCCGTGGGTGGTGACCCCGAAGCCCGACGGCTGACCGGGCTCGCGTCGAGCGTCCAGGCTGAGCACCAGCACCTGATTGCCGAAGCGCTGGGTGATCTCGTTGATCGCCTCGGGGCGGCGGATGGCGCCGGTGTTGATACCCACCTTGTCCGCGCCGCAGCGCAGCAGCGCGTCGACGTCGGCGACGCTGCCCACTCCCCCGCCGACGCACAGCGGGATGAAGACCGTCTCGGCGCACCGGGTGACCATCTCCCGCGTCGTGGCCCGGCCCTCGCCGGAGGCAGAGATGTCCAGGAAGACCAGCTCGTCGGCACCGGCCTCGCCGTAGGCACGGGCCAGCTCCACCGGATCCCCGGCGTCGCGCAGGTTGGTGAAGTTGACGCCCTTCACGACCCGTCCGTCATGGACGTCGAGGCAGGGGATGACGCGCAGGGCAAGGCTCATGGGCCCAAGGGTAGCCGGGCCCCTGTGTCAGTGGCTCTTCTTGCCGTGCGGGATGAGCGCCAGGATGCCGACGATGATCGAACCCACCACGAAGCCGATCACCGCGGACCCCAGGGTGTTGGTGAACCAACCCAGCGTCGCGGACAGGGCGTGCGGGACGGCGTGGGTGACGACGTGTTCCAGGTGGTGCACGAACTCGTAGGGGGCGTGCAGGCCCAGCTCGTTGGCGCCCACCATGATCAGGTGGCCGCCCACCCAGAGCATCGCGGCCAGGCCGACGGTGGACAGGATGGACAGGATCACCGGCATCGCCTTGACCACGATGGCGCCCGACTTCAGACCCTTCTGGGTCATCTTCAGGCCGATGTCGTCCAGCTTCACGATGATCGCCACCACGCCGTAGACCAGGAAGGTGATCAGCAGGGCCACCGCGATCAGGCTGCCGATCCGGGTCAGCAATGGCTGGTCGGTCACCTCGTTCAGGGCAATCACCATGATCTCGGCGGAGAGGATGAAGTCGGTGGTGATGGCCCCCTTGATCATCTTCGCTTCCTGCTCCGGCCCCTCGAGCACCACCGGGGTCTCCGGGTCACCACCGGCACCCTCCCCGTGCCCGTGGCCGGTGAGCTTCCCCCAGATCTTGTGGGCACCCTCATAGGACAGGTAGGCACCACCCAACATCAGGATCGGGGTCAGAGCCCACTTGGCGTAGATGCTGAGCAGGATCACCACCGGCAGGATGAAGACCAGCTTGTTGCGGATGGAGCCAATCGCAATTTTGCGGATGATCGGTAGTTCCCGGTCGGGCGTGACGCCGGCGACATACTGCGGGGTCACCGCGGTGTCGTCCACCACGACGCCGGTGGCCTTGATGCTGGCCTTGCCGGCCGCCGCCCCGACGTCGTCAATGGATGCGGCTGCCACCTTGGCGATTGCCGCCACGTCGTCGAGCAGTGCTGCGAGGCCACCGGCCATGGATTTCTCCGATTCAGGATGCGTCAGTCAGGGGAAGACGTCCGGGCAGGACGATGGCCCGGTGACCGGGCCACGTCCATGGTAACGGGCTAGTCCTCGTCGGGGTCGAACTCCACCACGCCGCGACGCATCGCCACCACGGCTTCCCGACAGGTCCGACGCAGGTCTCCCGGCCCGGCGGCGGCCGCCACCTGACCGGCCATGTCGATCACTTGACGGACCCATCGGACGAAGTCACCGGCCGGTAGGCCGCAATCACCAAGCACCCGGGCGAGCGGTTCGCCCGATGCCCAGGCATAGGCGGCCCCGGCGAAGCCGATGTCCGGTTCCGCGCTTCGCTCCAGGCGGAAGTCCCGCTCCACCAGACTCACCTCGCGCCATTTGGTGCGCAGCGCCTGCTGGGCGATCTCGGTGGCTCGGTCGGGCATGCGGGCCATCCGCCCCTGCTCCACCCGTCGGGTCTCGTAGACCAGTGAGCTGAGCACGGCGGCCAGCTGCGGGGCATCCAGCCCGTCGAAGACTCCGTCGCGGATGCACTCGGCGGCCACCAGATCCAGCTCCGAGTACAGCCGGGCCAGCATTCGGCCGGCGTCGGTCACCTCGTGGTCCTCGCTGCCCAGGTAACCCAGGCTCTCCAACACCTGGCAGAGCTTGTCGAAGCGCTTGGCGATGGTGTTGCTGCGCGCCTCGGCCCGGGAGCGCGCCTGGTTGCGGTCGCGTTCCAGCCGCATCGCCCGTTCGGCGAAGCGGGCATGGGTCTCCCGGTCCGGGCACTCGTGGCAGGGGTGGCGCTTGAGTTCCCGGCGCAGCTCGCTGATCCGGGCGGTCAGTTCGGCGTCGGCCTTGGGGCCGTGCAGGGTGGCCAACTGCGGGTTGAGGCTGTGCAGCTTGTCCAGGAAGGAGGCGGCCAGGTTGCGACGGCTGGCGGGCTGGCGCGGGTCGAACTTGCGCGGGATCCGCAGCTTGCCCACCACCTGGGTGGGGGTCGGGAAGTCGCTGGTGGTCAGGCGCACCACGTCGCGGTCCTCGGTCACCACCATCGGGTGCGGCTCACCGCCGCGGCCACCGCGTCGGCCGGGGTCGATCACCGCGGCCCAGCCCTCGTGTCGGCCCGACGGGACGTGGATGATGTCGCCGGCCTCCAGGGTCAGCAGCGAGTTGAGCGCCTCGGCGCGCTTGTCCTGCTTGCGCAGCCGCGCCTGTTCGGCCTCGGTCTGGTTGATCTCCTCCCGAAGCCGGGCGTACTCGGCGAAGTCGCCGCGGTCACAGTGGGCGGCCTTCAGGTAGTCGTCGATCTCCCGCTGGTTGCGGGCGGCCACCGAGGCCAGGTTCACCACGGAGCGGTCGGTCTGGAACTGGGCGAAGCTCTGTTCCAGCAGCCCGCGGGCGTGTTCCCGTCCCACGCGGCCCACCAGGTTGACGGTCATGTTGTAGGTGGGTGAGAAGGAGGACTTCAACGGGTAGGTGCGCCGGGAGGCCAGACCGGCCACCGCGCGTGGGTCCATTCCCGCTTGCCAGAGCACCACCGCGTGGCCTTCGACGTCGATTCCGCGACGCCCTGCCCGGCCGGTGAGCTGGGTGTACTCGCCGGGCGTGATGTCCACGTGGCTCTCGCCGTTGTACTTCACCAGCTTCTCGATCACCACGGTCCTGGCGGGCATGTTGATGCCCAGGGCCAGGGTTTCGGTGGCGAAGACGATCTTGATCAGGCCGGCGGCAAAGCCCTCCTCCACCACCGCCTTGAAGGCGGGCAGCAGACCGGCGTGGTGGGACGCGATGCCGCGGCTCAGGGCCTCCAGGAAGATGTCGTGGTCCAGGGCGCGCAGGTCTGCCGGGCTCAGGCCCGAGAGGTGGCGCTGGGCGATGCCGATCAGCTGGGTGGCCTCGGAGTCGCTGGTCAGGTTCACCCCGGCACCCAGCAGCTGGCGCACCGCGCCGTCACAACCCTGCCGGCTGAAGACGAAGCAGATGGCGGGCAGCAGCTTGGCGCGCTGCAGCTGGGTGGTCATCACGGCCCGGCTGGGGGTCAGCCGCGGGCGACGATCGTCGCGGGAATCCCGCGAGTCCCGGCCCCGTTCACCGCGCCCGTCGCGGCCGCCGCGCCGGTCCAGGTGGGCCTTCGCGGCACCGCCGAACTGGCCCGAGCCGTAGGCGACATTCTTCTTGCCCTTGCCGGAGCGGCCTCGGGGGCGCCGCGAGTCGTCGCGTACCTCCTTGGCCTCGCTCTTGGCCAGTTTCAGCAGGTCCGGGTTGACCCGGGCGGCGCGCTCGCTGGGCAGCGCCGACGCAGTCGGGGCGACGCCCTCGAACAGGTCGTGGATCTGCTTGCCGGCCATGATGTGCTGGTAGAGCGGCACGGGGCGACGTTCGCTGACCACCACCTGCACATTGCCGCGCACCTCGTCGAGCCAGTCGCCGAACTCCTCGGCATTGCTGACGGTGGCCGACAGGCTGATCACCTGCACGCTGGGGGCCAGCCCGATGATCACCTCTTCCCAGACGGCGCCACGGAAGCGGTCGGCCAGATAGTGCACCTCATCCATCACGACGTAGCCCAGGTTGTTCAGGGTGGTGGAGTTGGCGTAGATCATGTTGCGCAGCACCTCGGTGGTCATCACCACCACCTGCGCCTCCGAGTTGATCGACGAGTCGCCGGTGAGCAGCCCCACCCGATCCGCGCCATGCCGCTCGGCCAGATCATGGAACTTCTGGTTGCTCAGCGCCTTGATCGGGGTGGTGTAGAAGCACTTCTTGCCGCCGGCCAGGGCGCAGAAGACCGCGAACTCCCCCACCACGGTCTTGCCAGCACCCGTCGGGGCCGCGACCAGCACCCCGGCGCCATCCTCCACCTGGGCACAGGCCCGCAGCTGGTAGTCGTCCAGGGAGAAGCTGTAGCCGGCGGCGAACTGCTCCAGCAGGCTGCCCGGCCGCACGACGAAGGGCGCCAGCGGCCCGTCCAGCAGCTCGGACGCGTCGTCGGGAACCTGGGGAATCTCGTTGTCAGTCATCACCGACGAGGGTATCCGGTGGATCTGACATTTCTGTGCTCACCAGGTTCAGGGGCCTCGACAAGCTCGGCCATCGTGGTTACGGCGGCTGGGCCATCGCTCCCCGGGGAATACCCTCTCGCACCGCTGGACACTTCGCGACGCTTCGGGCCACTCCGCACGCTCACGGAACGGCCGTCGGCCCGGACCTTTGGCGCGAAGTCCCACGGCCGCGAAATTGCTGAGCCCTCCGTCTTTCAGCCGAAGAGTTGGTGTGCTGCTCGCCGGGTGACCGTCTCCGCAGACTCCTCGGGGAGCGTTCCCTCCCCCAGAAGTGACGCGAGGCCGTGCACCATGGCCCAGGCGATCTGAGCCGCCTCTTCGGAACTGACATGGCGACGTCGTTCTTCCGGAATGGTGCGAACCCCACCAGCCAGCTCCCGGGCCGCGGCAGCACGAGCCTCCACCAGGTCTGGCGCATTGGCGTCCAGGAGTTCTGGGCGATGCATCACGGCATAATGACCGGGATGTGCCCGGGCGAACCGCACATAGGCAACGGCCACCTCATCGAAGCCCGCGTGTCTGGCGGTCCGCATGGCCGCTGTGAGCAGTTCCAGCCCCTCAACGGCCATCGCTGTCAGGAGTCCACGGCGGTCACCGAAGTGATGCATGGGCGCGGCGTGGGTGACTCCGGTTCTCCGGGCAAGTTCACGCATCGTGACGCCCGTCGGACCGCGGTCGTCAATCAGTCGAACCGCCTCGTCCAGCAACGCCCGACGGAGGTCTCCATGGTGATAGCCCTGGCTCATCCTGCAAGCCTAACGTGAATCTTTCCACTGGAAAGATCACGGCGAACAGCCTAATCTTTCCAGTGTCTAGATGGGAGAGAGCATGGCCCCCTTCGTAACTTTGTGCAGCGCAACCCTGATCGCCCGTTTGGCGGGTCTGGCCGGGATCGACTATGTGGGAACGTGGGTGGAAGCCGTGGCCGTCGGTCTCGCAGTGATGTTCACCCTGACGGGTCTGGCCCACTTCGCGCCCGCAAAGCGGGAGGGATTGATCGCCATCGTCCCGCCTGCCCTGCCTCATCCTCAGCTGCTGGTCACCGTGACCGGGCTGATGGAGTTGGCCGGCGCCGTCGCCCTGCTCGTGCCATCCGGGTTGGTGCGAAACGTGGCAGCCTCGGCGCTGGTTGTCCTCCTCCTCGCGGTCTTTCCAGCGAATGTCCACGCGGCCAGAGAACGACGGTCGGCCACGGCCCCCGCCACTCCCCTGGGAAGGCGCACCGCGCTGCAGGGCGTCTTCCTCAGCGCAGCCAGCTACGTCGCCCTGTGTGCCTGAGTCAGAAAACTGTGTTCCTGAGTCAGAGAGTTGCCTGCGGCCAGCAGAGTCGAGCGGCCGACTCCGCGACGAAGGTCCGGGACGTCGGCTGTTCCGTGAGCGTACGGAGTGGCCCGAAGTGTCGCGAAGTGCCCAGTGGTGCGAGGGTCACCCCACAGGAAGGCCAGCCCTTGTTCCCACTCGAACTCGAGACCGCTGCCCGCGAACTGATCGCGTGGTCTCGAAGTGGGCCTCGACAGGCTCGGCCATCGTGGCAGAGCTGCTCTCGCAACCACGGCCCCCGAGCTTGTCGAGGGTGTCCCCGAGCTCATCGAGAGGTCGTGGAAGGGGCCCTCGTCAGGCGGTGAAGACGTCGATCAGGCCGGGGCGGCAGGTGGCGGTGAGCGGGACGCCGCCGAGGCGCTCGCCGTCGGCCATGGCGAACATCGGAGCGCGACTGCCGTCGCGGTTGACGATCTGGCCGTCGATTCGCACCTGCCGGGCCTGGACGAATTCCACCGCCGGGTGGCCGACGTGCCCGCCGGTGTAGAGCTTGGGCAGCAGGGCGAGCACCTGGCGGCGCTTCAGGTCGCCGACGATCAGCACGTCCAGCAGGCCGTCGGTGACGTCGGCGTCGGGCACGATGTGCATCCCACCGCCGAAGTGACCAGCATTGGCGACGGCTACCAGCACGGAGCTCAATTCGCGTCGCTGGCCATCGATCTCGATCCGGTAGTCCAGCGGCCGGAAGCGGGCCAGTTCGCCCAGCGCCAGCGCGCCATAGGCCAGCGCCCCCAGCGGCCCGATCGGGTAGCGGAAGTCGTTGGTGGCCAGGTTCACCCGGGCGTCGTAGCCGGTGGAGACCACCGAGCCGACGTAGCGGTGCTCGTCGCCGCCGGTGAGCGGGCCGGTCACCTCGGTGAGGTCGATCCGACGGGTGCGCCGCCCAGCGACGGCCACAGTGGCCTCGCGGATGTCGGCGGGCAGCCCGATCCCGCGGCAGAAGTCATTGCCGGTGCCGGCCGGGATGATCCCCAGCGGGACATCAAGCGCATCGGCTCGGGCCTCGGCGCAGGCGTTGAGCCCCAGGTGCGCCATCCCGTCGCCACCCATCACCACCAGGCTGTCGCGCTCGTTCCCGGAACGGCCCGGGCGGGCCGAGCGGGCGGATTCCAGCGCTTGGCGCCGGGCGTCTTCGTAGCTGGTGGTCAGGTGCACCACCACCCGCCCGTCGGGAACGGCGTCCGCGAGTGTGTTGTGCACTCTGGGCAGCAGTCGACGGGCCCGACCGCGCCCCGCGCTGGGATTGACGACCAGGTGGATGACGGGGCCGGTGGGCATGGTTCGCTCGGCTCGGGTGATTCAGTCGGCCAGGACCAGGTCAGCGCGGGCGGCGCGGCGCTTGTCATTGACCCGGCAGATGACCTCGCTGACCAGGTACATCACGGCCATCGGGACGGCCAGGGCGCACATGCTGAACGGGTCCTGCGAGGGGGTGGCGACGGCGCCGAAGACGAAGCAGGCGAAGATGCCCAGTGCCCGGTACTTTGCCAGGGTGGCCGCGCTGAGCACCCCGACCAGGTTGAGCGCCACCAGGATCACCGGCAGCAGGAAGGCACCGCCGAAGACCAGCAGCATCACGGACAGGAAGTGCAGGAAGTCGTTGATGTCCTGCAGGTTGGTGACGCCGTCGGGGGTGAAGCCCAGCAGCATCACGAAACCCTTGGGGCTGATCCAGTAGCCCAGCAGGACGCCGGACAGGAACAGTGGGATGCCGGTGCCCAGGAAGGCCAGCGAGTACTTCTTCTCCTTGGCCAGCAGGCCGGGCGCGATGAAGGCCCACAGTTGGTAGAGCCAGATCGGGCAGCTGGTCACCAGGCCGGCATAGAGACCGGTCTTCAGCGTGAACATGAATGGGGTCGACAGGCCGCTGGCCACCAGACTCACGTCGGCTCCCGGATGGGCCTGCTTGTAGATCTCGATCGACTGCATGTAGGGGCGGAAGACCAGGCGGTACAGGAATTCGTTCCAGATCAGGCAGAGGACCATGGCCACCACGACGGCGATCACCGAGACGATCACCCGGTAGCGCAGTTCCTTGAGGTGGTCCACCAGCGCCATCGCGCCCTCGTCGTCGGGGCGCGGTGGTTTCATCCAGGACAGGTCGGGGCGCCGCCTACGCCGGACGGTGGCGCCAGTGGAGCTGGCCACGATCAGGCTTCGTACTTCTTCTCGGTCTCGACGATGGTGCCGTCGGCCGTCTCGGTGACGCGGTGCGTCTCCACCTGCTTGGCCTGCTCATCCTTCTTCAGGGAGGAGGTCTCCTCCTTGAACTCCCGGATGGCGCGGCCGGAGGCCTTGCCGACGCCCGCCAGCCGGGTGCCGCCGAAGAGCAGGATGGCAATGGCAAGGATGATCAGCAGCTCGGTGGGGCCCAGGTTGGGCATCTCGTCTCCTAGGGATCAGACGCAGGAGGTTCCCGCGTCGGCATCAGTCCGGGTGGAGCGTTTCGCCGCGGCGTCGCGTTCCGCAGGCAACTCTAGCTCCCCCAGCAGGCTGACCAACTCACCCAGGGTGCGGCCCTGCTCGGCGAGCTCCCGTACCAGCGCCCGAGCCTTGCGCCACAGCATCCAGCCGCAGCCCAGCAACATCGCCAGCCAGAGCAGCCCAATCCCGCACCACAGCAGCAGCCAGACCATCATCAGCCCTTGTCGGCGGCCCGTTGGGAGGCGATCTCGTCGGGCGGGTCGGTGCCGAAGACCGACGCATTCAGCGCCAGCGCATCCACCGCGGCCTGCGCCGCATCCCGGCCGGCACCGGCGGGCTCCAGCACCCGCGCGCCGCCCCCCAGCCGCAGCAAGAGCGAACGCAACCAGTTGGGGTCGGCCACCGGAAGCGTCGCCACCAGAAGTTCACCGTCGCTTCCGGAGCCGTGCACCTCCAGCGTCGGGTAATACTCGGTGATCCAGGCCGCCGACGGCTGCAGCTCCAGCGTCACGCTGGCCTGATTCGTCTCGAACCAACCCGCCACCGGCTTCGGCGGCGTCCCGTGGGCCTCGGCCGGCAGCGCCAGCAGCTCGGCGCGGACAATCCGGTCCAGCTTGTAGGTGCGCCAAGCATCGCGCTCCAGACTCCAAGCCTGCAGGTAGGCGGCACCGTCGCGCAGGTCGATCCGCACCGGATCCACCTCGGGTGTCGACGTGTGCCCGCGGGTCAGGCCGTCGTAGACCAGCCGCACCCGCTTGCCCTCGTCGATGGCGGCGGTCAGCACGCTGCGGACCGTCTCGTCGCCGCTGGCCACCCGGATCGCCACCCGCTCGGACTCCCCCGACGTGGTCAGCGCCTCCAGCTTCGACAACGCGCTGTGCACCGAGCGAGCCGTCTCGCCACTGGCCACCTCGGCGACGGCGCGCAGCGCCACCACCAAGCTCATCACCTCGTCCAGGGTGAAACGCATCGGCCGGGCCAGGTAGTCGGCATTGGTCAGGTGGATGGTGCCCTGCTCCTCGGCGGCGTCCATGTCGATCTCGATCAGGTCACCCGGCAGCCCACCCGGCAGGCCGCACATCCACAGCACGTTGAGGTCCTTCATCAGCTGCGCCGGAGTGATCTTGAAGGCCTTGGCGGCCTCGGTCACGGCAATCCCCTGGTGCGCCTGCAGATAGGGCACCAGCGCCAGCAGCCGCGCCACCTGGTCCGCGGAGGTGCTCATGCGGCGCCCTCCCGTCGGGCGACGGCGCGCAACTGCTCCAACACCTGGTAGCGCAGCGCCACCGGCTCCACCACCAGCGCATCGTCGGCGGCGGCGCAGATCTCGGCCACCAGATCGGCCCGGTTGGCATAAGGCACCCGCCACACCGTGAAACCGGCGGGCAGGGCGACGGCGGTCGGGCTCGGCTCCGAGCGTCGGGTCATCCCAGGGGCGTGTCCCTCACGGATCGCCACCAGGGCGGTGGAGGCGGGACCGCTGGGCTCCAGCCGTCGGGCCAGCTCCGCCAGGTCCACGTCGGGCACCTGATAGGCGTCGCGCGCCTCCTCCAGCACCGGCTGGCTGGTGATCCGGCTCATCTTGAACATCCGCGGCTCCCCGCGGGTGAGGTCCTGCCCCATCACATACCAGCGGCCCTTGCGCCAGGTGACGCTCCACGGCTCCAGTACCCGCTCCGGCTCGCGGTTGCGGTAGCCGAAGTGCACCCGTCGACGCTGCAGAGTGGCCTGCCAGATCGCCTCGAAGGCCGGCTCCTGCGCGGTGACGCTCGGTTCGAGCGCCGCCAGCCGGTCCGTATCCGGTTCGACGCCGGCGGCGCGCAGCTTGGCCAGGGCATTCACCGTCTGCTCGGCGACGCTGGCCTGCTGCCACACCCGAGCGGCGGCCCCCAGCGCGGTGGCCTCCTCGGCGGTGAACTCCACCGGCGGGAACTCGAAATTGGCGCGGCGGATCCGGTAGCCCGGCTCGTCGTCGAACAGGCTGTCATTGTGGCCGGTCTCCACCGGCACGCCCATGGCCCGCAGCTCATCCTTGTCCCGCTCGAAGGTGCGCTCGAAGGTGACGTCGCTCAGCTCGTGGTAGCCCTCGACGATCTCCCGGATCTGCTCCTTGGGCAGAAAACGACGCGCGGAGAGCAGGCAGATCGTGAGGTTCACGATACGTTCGCTCTTGCGTGGCGCCATGCCTGACCTTCTGCCGGGGACGTGCGTTCGGGGCAGGAACGAGGCTACCAGCGGAAGGAGAGCCGATGAGCGGAGCGGGACGGTTTGCCCCCTCACCCACCAGCAGCCTGCACCTGGGCAACCTGCGCACCGCGCTGCTGGCCTGGCTGTGGGCGCGCAGCCAGCACCGGCGCTTCCTGCTGCGAATCGAGGACCTGGACCAGCAGCGAGTGGCCGCCGCACCCGCCGTCGCGGAGCAGCAACTGGCCGACCTGGCGGCGCTGGGCATTGACTGGGATGGCGAGGTGGTGCGGCAGGGTGATCGGCTGGAGCTCTACCGTCGGGCCGCCGAGGGCCTGGAGACCTATGAGTGCTTCTGCACCCGACGCGAGATTGCCCAGGCCTCCCAGGCCCCCAACGGCGGGCCGGGCGCGCCCAGCTGGCGGCCCTATCCCGGGACCTGCGCCGGGCTGTCGTCGGCCCAGCGCGCGGAACGTCGGCTCACCCGCCAGCCGGCAATCCGGGTGCGCGCCGGGGGTACTGCCTTCACCGTCCACGACGCCCATGCCGGCGAGGTGAGCGGCCCGGTGGACGACTTCGTGCTCTTCCGCGCCGACGGCACCCCGGCCTACAACCTGGCCGTGGTGGTGGACGACGGTCTGCAGGGCATCACCCAGGTGGTGCGCGCCGACGACCTGCTGGACTCCTCCCCACGGCAGGGCTGGCTGGCGGGCCGTCTGGGCTTCGAGGTGCCGGACTACGTGCACGTCTCCCTGGCGCTCAACGCTCAGGGCCAGCGGCTGGCCAAACGCGACGGTGCCGTCACGCTGGCCGACCGCCAAGAGCTGGGCCAGGGGCCGGCCGAGGTGCTGGCCGAGTTGTGCGCGTCGGCAGGGCTGGAAAAGGGCCGGGACGCAGCCGAGGTGTTGGCTCGGCTGCTTCCCGGTGACCTGGTCAATGACCTGGTGTGGACCCCGTGGGTGGTTGGTGCCTGATCAGGCGCCGGCCTGACCCTGCTGGATGTCGATCACGTAGACCAGCGTCTGGGTGGAGGCGCTGGGGGTGGCCGACGGGCTGGCCGAGTTGGCCTGCGGCTTGGGCTGGTCCTTGGGCGGGATGACCACCATCACCCGGCTGCCGACGGTCTGACCCACCAGCCCCTTCTTCATGGCCGGGATCAGCTGGGAGACCTGGAGGGGCTGCGGCGCCTGCTGCGCGGAGTAGCTGTCCTCCAGCAGCTTGCCGGTCTTCCAGTCCCAGGCGCGGTAGGCCACCTGCAGCATGAACTTCTCGGTGACCTTCTCCCCCGGCGCCTGCACCAGCGGCTGCACCACGGTCTCGGCCGGCGCCGCGGTCTTCGGCATGGTGGCGGTGGGGATGCCCTGGGCGTCGTCCTTGATGGTGGGCAGGCCCGCCTTGGGGGCGACATTCTTGGAGGTCTCCAGGATGTCGATCACGAAGACCAGGTTGTCCCCCTTCTGGATGCCGGCGTTGGGATTGCCGTCGGCATAGCCGTCGGCGGCGGTCATCATGGTGACCACACGGCTGCCCAGCTTCTGCCCCTCGATCGCCTTGGTGAAGCCGGGCACCACGCCGCGCAGGCTGAAGGTGGCGGCCTGGCCACGCTCGAAGGAGGAGTCGAAGACCTTGCCGTCGCGGGCATTGACGCCCTGGTAGTTGACCTTGACGGTGGCGCCCTTGGCGACGGTCTCCCCCGTACCCGGGGTGAGCACCTTGGTCTGGGACTTGTCGATGGCCAGCGGCCACTTGGCGGTCACCTTGGGCGCCTTGCCGACGGTGGCCGGGGCGACGGTGATGCCGGACAGGTCCTTGACCTGGGTCGGCTTGACCGTCGGGGTGGCCGCCGCGGAGGCCGATCCGGAGGCGCTGGCGGCCGGGGCAGAGGAGGCGCCGGAGGCGGCGGCCGAGGGGCTGGCCGACGCGTCGTCGCCCTCCTTGCTGCCACAGGCAGCCAGCGAGGCGCTCAGGCCGACGGCGAGCAGGGCCACGCCGGCGCGGCGCAGCGGGGTGGTCATGGTCTGCGAGAAGATTCGAGGCACCCGTGCAGATTACCCGAGGTCCGAAGGACCCCAGCTCTTCCGGGCCCGGGTGAACGTCGCCGAGGCCCGCCGCCGGGGCTCGCTGGCCATCCGTGAGATCACGTCGTCGACGGCCGGATCCGTGGTGCACAAGGGATCCGACACGACGACGGTGCCGCCGTCCAGGTCATGGCACTGGTAGGTCATCCAGTCCACGGTGTAGTCCCGCTGGTGGCGCTGGGCCGCCGCGACGAAGGCCGCCCGCAGCACGGCCCGGGTGCTGGCCGGCGCCTGGTCAACGGCTCGCTCGGCCGCCCCGTCGGCCAGCCACCGGGCCACCTGCCCGCGGCTCTCCGCGATCCGGGCCAGCCCCTGCCCGGGCACGATGTCATGCCAAGCCAGGTCCAGCTGGGCCAGCCGCGGATCGTCGTCGGCCATGGCGTGCCGCTCCTGTTGTGCCCGCAGCAGCCGCCGCTTGGCCACCCAGTCAATCTCGGTCTCGATCCGGTGCAGCGCCCGGTCCTCGACGGCGGACAGCACCCTGGCCCACAGCCGGTGGGCCTCGGCCAGTTCCTCGTCGTCGACGAAGGGCTCGGCCGCCCGCCACCAGTCCCACTGGATCTGCAGGGCGGCGGCGCCGTCGTCGGTCACCGGGGTGCGGCCGGTGACGTCGGCGGCGACGTCACGGATGATCCGGCCGGGTTCCGCGATGCCCCTCGACAGGCTCGGGGAACGGGGTGGGGCGCCCGGGGAATGGGGTCGCGCGGCACCGCCGGCCTCGATGGCGCGCAGCACCAGCTCGGTGGCGCCCAGCCGGAGCAGCGTGGTGGGTTCCAGGAGGGTGGAGTCCCCCACGATCACGTGCAGCCTGCGGAAGCGTTCCGCGTCGGCGTGCGGCTCGTCGCGGGTGTTGATCATCGGCCGGGAATGGGTGGTGGCCGAGCTCAGCGGGTCCCACATGTGCGCGGCCCGCTGGGAGATCCGGAAGCGGCCGCGGCCCAGCCGGTCGCGCTCCCAGTGGCCGGCACCGCACAGCAGCTGCCGGGTGACCAGGAAGGGGGTGAGCGCGCCCACCAGCCGGTCCAGATCACCCGAGCGGGCCACCTGGAAGTTCTCGTGGCTGCCGTAGCTGTTGCCGTGGGAATCCACATTGTTCTTGACGATGCTGATCCGGGCCTGCAATCCCTGCTGGGCCAGCGATTCCCGGGTACGCTCGGCCAGCCGGGCGATGATCAGGTCACCCGCCCGGTCCTGGGCCACCAGCTCGGCCAGGGTGGAACATTCGGCCGTCGCGTATTCCGGGTGGGAACCGACGTCCAGGTAGAGCCGCCCGCCATTGCGCAGATAGACATTGCTGGCGGCATTGGCCTCGACCACGGGTGCGAAGAGTTGCTGGGCGGCCTCGTCGGAGGACAGACGCCGCCACCCGGCGGGGTTGGCGGCGTCGGCCGGGCGTACCCGCAGCTGGAGGCCGTACTCGGTCTCCAGACCGCGAACGCGTCTCGTGGTGGGGTTCACATCTTGACGGCGTCCAGCAGGAAGCCCAGCTCGTCGCGGGTCAACTCGCGGGCCTCACCGATCGGCAACTGGCCCAGGCGGACCGGGCCGATCGCGGTGCGGCTCAGCTTGCGCACCGGGTGGGCGACGGAGTCCATCATCCGGCGCACGATCCGGTTGCGGCCCTCGTGCAGCGTGATCTCCACCAGGGAGCGGCTCTCCGAGCGCATCACCAGCTTCACCTTGTCCGGCTTGACCGGGCCGTCGTCCAGCCGCAGGCCCTTCTCCAGCCGTCGGATGGTCTTGTTGTCCAGGAAACCCTCCACCTCGGCCAGGTAGGTCTTGGGCACCTTGTACTTCGGGTGGGCCATCCGGTGGGCGAACTCCCCGTCATTGGTGAGGATGATCAGGCCCTCGGTCTCGGCGTCCAACCGGCCGACGTGGAAGAGCCGCAGGTCCTGCCAGCTCTTCTTGTCGAACTCGATGTCGCCCAGGGTGGGGCGGCCCTCCGGGTCCTCCATGGTGGACACGACGCCGCGGGGCTTGTTCACCACCAGGTAGGCGTGGCGGCGGGGCGGCGGGATCCGCATGCCGTCGACGCGAATGGTGTCGCGGTCCGGGTGGACCCGCATTCCCTGCTCGGTGACCAGACGGCCGTTGACCTCCACCCGGCCCTTCTCGATCATGATCTCCGCGGCGCGGCGCGAGGCCAGCCCGGCGGTCGCCAGCACCTTCTGCAGCCGGATGCCCTCGGACTCCTCCGGGGCCTGGGGGTGTTCGGAGGCCTCGCCGGGCTCGGTCACCGTATCGGGGCCTTCAGGGTTGGTGGTCTCGTCGACCTCACGGTCGTCGTGCTCAGTCATGGTTGTCCATCTCTTGTTCGTCGACGGCGACGGGTTCGTCGGCCTCGGGGAGCACCGGCGGCGCGTCGTCCGACGCGGTGTCCACCTCCACGGTAGCGGCAAGTTGCGACAATTCCTCTTCCAGCGCGGAGGCATCGGGCAGGTGCGGGGCCAGCGGGGGCAGCTCGTCCAGGCTGGCCAGGCCCATCCGCTCCAGGAAGTAGTCGGTGGTGCTGAAGACCATCGCGCCGGTCTGCTCATCCGCCCCGGCCTCGCTGATCAGGCCCCGGGCCAACAGGGTGCGCACCACCCCGTCGACGTTCACGCCGCGCACCGCGGACACTCGGGCGCGGCTGATCGGCTGCAGGTAGGCAATCACGCTGAGGGTCTCCAGCGCCGCCTGGGAGAGCTTGTTGGACTGGCCGGAGACCACCCAGCGGCTGATCAGCTCCGCGTGCTCTGCCCGGGTCCAGTAGCGCCAGCCTCCGCCGACATTGCGCAGCTCGAAACCACGCTGACTACGGTCATAGAACTCGACCAGGTTGGCCAGCGCCCGCTCGGTCACCGGCAACGGCTGCCCGATGGCCTCGGCCAGGGTCTCGGCGGGCACGGGCTCCTCGGCCATCAGCAGCAGGGCCTCCAGGGGGCCCTCCGCCTCCTCGGCCCGCTCCTCCAGACTGGCGGCGGTCAGCTCCCGGTCGGGCAAGTCCGCCCCCGTTCCGGCTGGCCCACTTCCCGCCGTGCCCTCGGCGGGCCCAACCACCGGTTCCGGCTGCGGATCACTCATGCCTGGTCTCCCGTCTCGTCGCTGCGGTCCTCGTCCTCGCCGGTCTGGTCGAACTCGTCGCTGATGGTGAGCTCCTCGTCGTCGTCCCCGGTCCAGCGGATGGTCAACTCCCCCAGCGGGGTGAGCTGCTCGAAGCTGATCACCCGGTTGCGGAACAGTTCCAGCAGGGCCAGGAAGCGCACCACGGTGGTGATCTTGTCCGCGTCGCCCGTGAGCGCGCGGAAGGTCAGGGTGCTGGCGCGACGCAGCCGGTCGGCGATCACCTCCGCCTGTTCCCGCACGGTCACGGTGGAGCTGTGCAGGTGCTCCAGGCTGACCTGCACCACCTCCGGCGGGGTCATCGCCCTGGCCGCGATCTCGGCCAGGCGCTGCGGCGTGGCCCGGATCTGCACCTCGGGCAGCAGCCCGGCGAAGCGTGGCTCCAGCCCACCGGGGCGGGCAAAACGCAGGGTCTCGGCCTCCATCCGGCTGGCGAAGGCGGCGCTGACCAGCTTGAACGCCCGGTACTGCAGCAGCCGGGCGAACAACAGGTCCCGTGCCTCCAGCAGTGCCAGGTCCTCCGGGTCCTCCACCTCCCCCTTGGGCAGCAGCCGGGCGGCCTTGAGGTCCAGCAGGGTGGCGGCCACCACCAGGAAGGAGCTGGTCTGCTCCAGGTCCCACACGGCGCCGCCGGCCTTGACGTGGGCGATGAACTCGTCGGTCACCCGGCTCAGGGAGACCTCCGTCACGTCCATCTTGTGCCGGCTGATCAGCTGCAGCAGCAGGTCGAAGGGGCCCTCGAAATTGTCCAGCACCACCTGGAAGCCCTTGTGAACCCCCTCCTCGGGGGACTCGATCAGCGCCGGCTGCTGGCTGGCCACCTCAGTGTCCGTTCAGCCGTCGGGCCAGGTCGCTCTCCGGGCCGCGGACGGCCAGGTCCTCCATCGCCAGCGCGATGGACTCGCGCACAATCCGCCCGCGGTCCACCGCCAGGCCGTAGTCGCCGCGCAGCATCAGCCGCGCCTGCTCCAGGGCCATCAGCTCGTCGCGGCTGACGTAGACGGTGATCTTCTCGTCGTGCCGCACCCGGCCGGAGGCCGTCGGCTTGACCGTCTTCGCGGCGACCGGCTTGGCCTGCGGCGCGGGCTTCGCGGGCGTCGGCGCGGGTTCGGGCGCCGCGGTGACCTCGACGCCACCGGTGGTGCGGAAGAGTTCCGAGGCGCCGGGCAGGCTCACGCGCCGTGGCATCGAGCCAGGACCTCCTTGGCGAGCTGGCGGTAGGCCGCGGCGCCGGGCGAGCTGGAGGCGTAGGTGGTGATCGGCTCCCCGGCGACGGTGGTCTCCGGGAACTTGATGGTGCGCTTGATCACGGTGTGGAAGACCTGCTCACCAAAGGCGTCCACGACGCGCTCCAGCACCTCGCGGGAGTGCAGGGTGCGGCCGTCGTACATGGTGCCCAGGATGCCCAGGATCTCCAGCTTCGGGTTGAGCCGCTCCTGCACCTTGCTGATGGTGTCGGTCAGCAGGGCGATGCCGCGCAGCGCGAAGAACTCGCACTCCAGCGGCATCAGCACATAGTGCGACGCGGTCAGGGCGTTGATGGTCAGCAGCCCCAGCGACGGGGCGCAGTCGATCAGGATCACGTCGTAGTCATCCTGCACCTTCTCGATCACCCGCAGCAGGGTCTGCTCCCGGGCCACCTCGCTGACCAGCTGCACCTCCGCCGCGGACAGGTCGATGTTGGACGGCAGGATGTCCAGGCCCTCCACGACGGAGGTCTGGATCACCTCCTGCGGGGTGTATTCCTTGCTGAGCAGCAGGTTGTAGATGCTGGTGTCCAGGGTGTGCGGGTTGATCCCCAGCCCCACCGACAGCGACCCCTGCGGGTCGAAGTCCACCAGCAGCACCCGGCGGCCGGTCTCCACCAGCGCGGCACCCAGGTTGATGGTGGTGGTGGTCTTGCCCACGCCACCCTTCTGGTTCACATTGCTGATCACAATCGCACGCCGCTGCCCCCCTGCCGGCGGCGTCGGCTCGGGGAGCTCCGGGAAGATCCGGCCGGTCGGGTCCTCCTCGCCGGCCGGGGTCTGCACGTCATTGCGCTTCCTGCCCTGGCCTGCGGGAACCTCGAACAGCGCCTGGTCGGTGGCCGGGCGGCTGTCCTGCTGGACGTCCTGCGGATCGCTCGGATTGGGCTCCACGATGTGCCTTTCCTGCTGGGTGCCAGTTGTCAACGACGGCGCGGCGGGCCGCAACCTGTCCGTCCAAGCCTAGTGCGTCCGACGGATCCCCCGTTCCCGCGGGAGAGGATCCGGGCGCGGGCCGCCCCTGCGAGAGTTGCGCACCATTCCCTGGTGACCGCGGCCCTCCACCGACGCCAGCGGGTGACGGCGCCATCACCGGGCGATGATGCGCAACGTTTGCAGGGTGGGTTCGCTTGAGGTCCCCCCGGCGACGATGAATACTGGGCCCCCACCGCACGGCAAGCCACCCGAGGAGGTCCGATGCCCCGATCCGCCAACTCCCACCCGCGCAAGGAGAGCGCCCTGAGCACGTGGCTGGTCCTGGTGGCGATGGCCTTCACCATCTCGGCCCACGTGATCAACCTGGCCCAGGGCGCCCACTTCAGCCCCGCCCGCTGGGTGCTGTTCGCAATGTCGATCGGCCTGGCCCTGTGGGCCGTCGCCCAGCTGGTCCCTCGGCGCCGCTCCGACTAGCCAAGGGTTGGATCGGTCCCAGGACGTGGACGCATGGTGCCGGAACAGGTACACAGCCCGCGGACCTGGTGACGGCATGTCCAGGTGACTGTCGGTTTGGCGCACCACGACGCGTTGGCGCCCGATACCAGCACCTGGCGCGGCACTCTACGGGAGCCAGACGTCGGTTACACGCGCCAGGACAGGATGGCGCGGGCAACCGGCAGCCACCGCGGCGGCTGAATCAGCACCCCAGGGTTCAGCTCACCAAGTGGTCAGCCCGTGGGCACGGAACTGGCCGCGCACCCGCTCCAGGCTCTCGGGCGTCGGCGGGGGCACGTCGCCCAGCTGGTAGGTCATCCCCAGCCCGGCCCACTTGTCCCGCCCCATCTGGTGGAAGGGCAGCACCTCCACCCGGCTCACGGTGCCCAGCGTCGCGACGTGCTCCGCGACGGCGGCCACATTCTCCTCGGCGTCGGTCAGGCCGGGGACGCAGACGAAGCGCAGCCAGATCTCGGTGCCTGCCTCGGAAAGGCGGCGGGAGAAGTCCAGCGTCGGCTGGAGTTCGCGGCCGGTCACCCGACGGTAGGTTTCGGGCAGCCCGGACTTGATGTCCAGCAGCACCAGATCCAGGTTGCCCAGCATCTCGTCGGTGCAGTTGGCGCCCAGGAAACCGGAGGTGTCGATGCAGGTGTGGATGTCCATCGCCTTGGCCTCGGCCAGGAGCCGGGCCAGGAAGGCGGGCTGCTGCAACGGTTCGCCACCGGAGACGGTCAACCCGCCCTTGGTGGCGCGAAAGATCCCGCGGTAGCGCTTCAGCCGGGCCACCAGGTCATCCAGCAGCACCGGTTCACCCTTGGCGGTGAACAGCGTGTCCGGGTTGTGGCAGTACAGGCAGCGCAGCGGGCAGCCGGCCAGGAAGACCGTCATCCGGGTGCCTGGGCCGTCGACGCCGGTCACCAGCTCCCAGGAGTGCATGGAACCCAGCCGGCCCTCGCGCACCGCCTGGACGTGCTCATGGTGGGTCATCTCCCCCGACGAGTCGATGCCCGCCGTACCCCGGCCGGAGGCGCGCAGCCGCGGCACCTCCAGCTCGACCGGCTCGGGCCGGTACTCGCCGGAGATGCCGTCGGCCCAGACCATCAGGCGTTCTGGTGGAAGGTGCGGGAGATGACGTCGCGCTGCTGGTCCTTGGTCAGCTTGACGAAGTTCACGGCGTAGCCGGAGACGCGCACCGTCAGGCTGGGGTACTTCTCCGGGTTGGCCATCGCGTCCTCCAGCGTCTCCCGGTTCAGGACATTGATGTTGGCGTGGTACAGCCCGGGCTGGGTGCAGCGCTCGGCCCGAGCGGCATTCATGTCGGCGAGGCGCTCGTCGAAGGTCTTGGTGCTCATGATGTGGGTCCTTTCGGGGTGGTTCAGGCGGTGGGGATGAAGCCGGCGTCCAGGATGCCGACCAGGTTGCCCACCTGTTCGGCCTTGTCCCGGCCCAGTCCGGCGGGGGTGATGGTGTTGGTCAGGCTGATCCCGTCCAGCGCGTCCTCGTAGTCCAGCTTGCCGACGCTGAGCATGGAGGCGAGCATGCCGTGGCTGTCCATGGCGTTCTCCGGGTTGGCGCCGGGAGCGAAGGGGGTGCCCTTCTTGTGACCCGACGGGAAGGCGCCGGTGTTCTTGCCATAGACCACATTGGAGGTGATGGTCAGCACGCTCTGGGTGGGCAGCGCGTCGCGGTACATCCTGATCTGCTTGATCTTGTCCATGATGGTGTGCACCACGACGGCGGCGATCTCGTCGGCACGGTCGTCGTCATTGCCGTAGACGGGGAAGTCGCCCTCGGTGATGTAGTCGATGACCAGGCCGGTCTCGTCGCGCACCGGGGTGACCGTCGCGTACTTGATGGCGCTCAGCGAGTCCGCGACGATGCTCAGCCCGGCGATGCCGCAGCCCATGGTGCGCACGATGTCGGAGTCGTGCAGGGCCATCTCCATCGCCTCGTAGGCGTAGCGGTCATGGCAGTAGTGGATGATGTTGAGGGCCTCGACGTAGGTGCCGATCACCCAGTCCAGCATCTTCTCGTAGCGGGCCCAGACGTCGTCGAAGTCCAGCGGGCCGTCGCCGGTCACGGGCTCGAAACCGGTCACGACCTGCTTGCCGGTCATCTCGTCGCGGCCGCCGTTGATGGCGTACAGCAGGGACTTGCCGGCGTTGACGCGGGCGCCGAAGAACTGCATCTGCTTGCCGACGCGCATCGGTGAGACGCAGCAGGCGATGGCGGCGTCGTCGCCCCAGTGGTCGCGGATCTGGCCGTCGGCCTCGTACTGCAGCGACGAGGTCTCGATGGAGATGGCGGCGCAGAAGTCCTTGTAGCCCTGCGGCAGCTTCGGGTCCCAGAAGATCGTGATGTTCGGCTCCGGGGCGGGGCCGAGGTTCCGCAGGGTCTGCAGCAGGCGGAAGGAGGTCTTGGTGACCAGGGTGCGGCCGTCCTCGCCGAGGCCCGCGTCGGACCAAGTGGCCCAGTAGGGGTCGCCGGAGAAGATCTGGTCATAGTCCTCGGTGCGCAGGAAGCGCACGATGCGCAGCTTGATCACCAGGGCGTCGATGATCTCCTGGGCACCGTCCTCGGTGAGGGTGCCGTTGGCCAGGTCGCGCTCGAAGTAGACGTCGAAGAAGCCGGACAGGCGGCCGAAGCTCATCGCGGCGCCGTCCTGGCTCTTGATGCTGGCCAGGTAGCCGAAGTAGGTCCACTGCACGGCCTCCTGGGCGGTGCGGGCGGGGCCGGAGATGTCGATCCCGTAGCTGGCGGCCATCGCCTTGAGCTTCTTGAGCGCCTTGATCTGCTCGGAGTGCTCCTCGCGGTAGCGGGCCCAGTGCTCGTCGAAGGGACGGTCGACCACGGCATCCTTGTCGGCCTGCTTCTGCGCGATCAGCGCGTCGACGCCGTAGAGGGCGACGCGACGGTAGTCGCCGATGATCCGGCCGCGGCCATAGGCGTCGGGCAGGCCGGTGATGATGTGCGCGCTGCGGGCGGCGCGGATGTTGGGGGTGTAGATGTCGAAGACCGCTTCGTTGTGGGTCTTGCGGTACTTGGTGAAGATCTCCTTGACCCGCTCGTCGGGCTCCATGCCGGCCTCGCGGATGGCCGTCTCGACCATGCGCCAGCCGCCATTGGGCATCATGGCGCGCTTGAGCGGGGCATCGGTCTGCAGGCCGACGATCACGTCGTCGGTGTCACAGATGTGGCCGGGGGCGAAGGCGTCGATGTCGGCCGGGGTGTGGGTGTCGACGTCGAGGACGCGCTTGGTGCGCTCGACGGACAGGTAGTCCCGCTCCAGCACCTCAAAGGTCTTGAGCGTCTTCTCGGTGGGTCCCGCCAGGAAGGCGGCATCACCCTCGTAGGGGGTGTAGTTGCGCTGGACGAAGTCGCGGACGTCGATGCTGCGCTGCCACTCCCCCTCGGCGAAGCCTTCCCAGGCGCTGCTGTCCTGGACCAGTGGTGCGTGCTCGGCGGACGTCGTCAATTCGCTCGGTCTCCTCGATGTGTGGCCCTGCGGGCCGGTTTTCCACGTGCAGCACCTGACAATACCCAGTGGTCAGACCAAGAACGACGGCGGGGTCGCCCATAGCGATGCGGCCGACGCAAGGAAACTCGCCGCTTCGGGGCTCAAGTCCAGGCCGGAGGCACTGCTCGACGCCATCGCCGAGGATCCCTTCGCCACCCCGCCGCGCTACGAGAAGCTCGTCGGTGACCTTGCCGGCTGCTACGCGCCGCATCACCATCCAACAGCGGCTCGTCTACGAGGTCCTGTCCGACGAGCACACAGTCCACGTCGTGCGCATGTGGACCCGCTACGAGTGACGCGCAGCGCGTTCAGTTGCCGCTGATCCGCGCCCGGGGATGGGCCTGGAGGTAGACCTCGCGCAGGTGCTCGACGGTGACCATGGTGTAGATCTGCGTCGTGGTGACCGACGCGTGTCCCAGTAACTCCTGGACCACGCGGACGTCGGCGCCGCCGTCCAGCAGGTGGGTGGCGAAGGAGTGCCGCAGGCTGTGCGGGCTGACCTCTGCGTCAATGCCGGCGCGCTCCGCGGTGCCGCGCAGGATGCCGTAGGCGGACTGCCGGCTCAACCGCCGGCCCAGCGAGTTCAGCAGCAGCGCGGGGCCGGGGTTCTTGGCCTTGGCCTGCCAGCCGGGGCGGCCGCGCACCAACCAGGCGTCGACGGCCTCCCGGGCGAAGCTGCCCAGCGGCACCACCCGTTGCTTGTTTCCCTTGCCCAGCAGGCGGAGCCCGGCCTCGGGATCGGCCAGCGCCCGGGTCAGGTCGTCGACGTCCAGGTCACAGACCTCACTGATCCGGGCTCCGGTGCCGTAGAGCAGCTCCAGCAGCGCGCGGTCCCGCAGCCCCTCCGGGGTCTCCGGATCCGGCGTCTCCAGCAGGGCCTGCACCTGTTCCACGCTGAGTGCCTTGGGCAGCCGCTTGCCCAGCTTCGGCACCGTCACCTCGGCGGCGACGTCCCGGTCCAGCAGCCCGTCGGTCAGCGCGAAGCGGTGCAGGTTGCGCACCGCGACGATGGTCCGGGCCACGCTGGCCGGGGCCATCGCCGGGCGGTCGGCGTCGCCGGTGGCCAGCCAGCGCTGGAATTCGGTGATGTCGGTGGTGGCGATGTCCTCGAAGCGGGTGATCTGGCGAAGCGCCAGGTAGTCGGCATAGCGACGCAGGTCCCGTCGATAGGCGGCCAAGGTGTTGCCGGACAGGCCGCGCTCGACGGCCAGATGGTCCAGCCAGGCCGGGGCGACGCGGGAGAGCGGGGCCACCGGGTCAGGCACCAGACTCCATGGCCGTGCGCTCTGCCACCCGCTCCGCCCAGACGTCGCGGGCGGGCCACGGGGCCTCGGCCGGTCGCAGGGATTCCAGCCGGCCCGCCAGGATCGCGGTCTGCAGGGCCAGGGCGCCACTGACCATCGACGGCGATTGCACCCGCCCCGCGAAGACCGCGTCGACCAACTCTTCGAGCGGCACCCAGCTGATCTCCATGTGGGCCTCCTCGTCCTCGACGACGAAGCCGTCGGGCCGCGGGGCCTCGGCCAGCCCACGGGCCAGGTAGATCCGGATGGACTCCTCGCAGCCGCCGGGGGTGGTGAAGATGTCCACCAGCACCCGCCAGTCGGCGGCCCGGAGCAGCGCCTCCTCGGCCAGTTCCCGCTGGGCCGCGGACAGGAAGGACTCCCCGTCGGCGTCCAGCAGCCCGGCCGGCGGCTCCACCAGCTTCATGGCGACGGGATGCCGGTACTGGTGCACCACGGCCACCCGGTTCTCGTCGTCCAGCGCCATCACCGCAACCGCACCGGGATGGGTCAGGTACTGCCGGGTGAACTGCTCCCCCGACGGCGGCGTGATGTCATCCTCGACGAAGCTGCACACCCGGCCCGTCCCGAGCACGCGATGGGCCGTGATCGGCCAGGATTCGGGACGGTCCAGGGGCATGGTCATGAAGCTAGCTTGCGCTCCACCGCCGCCTTGATCAAGCCGACGAACAGCGGGTGCGGCCGGGTGGGCCGGCTCTTCAGCTCCGGATGGGCCTGGGTGGCGACGAAATAGGGGTGCACCTCGGCCGGCAGCTCGATGAACTCCACCAGCCGGTTGTCCGGGGAGACCCCGCTGAAGACCAGCCCGGCGGCCTCCAGCTGCTCGCGGTAGGCATTGTTCACCTCGTAGCGGTGCCGGTGGCGTTCGGTCACCTCGCCGGTGCCGTAGAGCTCGCGCACCACGGCCCCCTCGGCCAGCGCGGCCGGGTAGGAGCCCAGCCGCATGGAGCCGCCCAGGTCTCCCCCGCCGTCGACGATGGACTTCTGCTCCTCCATGGTGCAGATCACCGGGTTGGCGCTGTCCGGGTCGAACTCGCTGGAGGCGGCATCGGCAATCCCGGCCAGGTCACGCGCCACCTCGATCACCATGCACTGGAAGCCCAGGCACAGGCCCAGCACCGGCAGATCGTTCTCCCGGGCGTACTTGATGGCAGCCAGCTTCCCTTCCACGCCGCGGATCCCGAAGCCACCGGGGACGCAGATCCCGTCCACGTCGGCCAGCTGCTGCGCGGCGCCCTCACCCTCGCAGGTGTCGCTGGCGATCCACTTGATCTGCACCTTCGCCCAGTTGGCGAAGCCGCCGGCGCGCAGCGCCTCGGTGACGCTCAGGTAGGCGTCGGGCAGGTCGATGTACTTGCCCACCAGGCCAATCGTGACCTCCTGCTTGGGGTGGTGCACCCGCTCCAGCAGAGCATCCCACCTCTTCCAGTCCACGTCGCGGAAGCTCAGGCCCAGCCGCTGCACGACGTAGGCATCCAGCCCCTCGGTGTGCAGCACCCGCGGGATCTCGTAGATGCTCGGCGCGTCGATGCAGGCCACCACGGCGTCGGTGTCAACGTCGCACATCAGCGCGATCTTGGACTTGATCCCGTCGGCCAGCGGACGGCCGGCGCGGCAGACGATGGCGTCGGGCTGGATGCCCACCTGGCGCAGCATCGCGACGGAGTGCTGGGTGGGCTTGGTCTTCATCTCCCCCGACGGGCCGATGTAGGGCACCAGGGAGACGTGCAGGAAGAAGACATTCTCCCGGCCGATCTCGTGCCGCACCTGCCGGGCGGATTCCAGGAAGGGCTGGGACTCGATGTCTCCCACCGTGCCGCCGATCTCATGGATCACGACGTCGATGTCGTCGGCCTCCATGGCCAGCATCTCGTCCTTGATCTCATTGGTGATGTGCGGGATCACCTGCACGGTGTCGCCCAGGTAGTCACCGCGTCGTTCCTTGGCGATCACCGACGAGTAGACCTTGCCGGTGGTGACATTGGCCTCGGCGGACAGGTTGCGGTCCAGGAAGCGCTCGTAGTGGCCGATGTCCAGGTCGGTCTCCGCGCCGTCCTCGGTGACGAAGACCTCGCCGTGCTGGAAGGGGTTCATGGTGCCCGGATCCACGTTCAGGTAGGGATCGAGCTTCTGCATGGTGACCCGCAGGCCCCGTGCGACGAGCAGACTGCCCAGGCTGGAGGCGGTCAGGCCCTTGCCGAGCGAGGAGGCAACGCCCCCGGTGACGAAGACGTGCTTGGTCCGATTGTTGTTACCCACGGAATTCCAGCCTAGCCCCGCACGGGAGGTGTTCTTGACCACTGCTCTCAGCTGGCTCTGGGCATCGCTGTGCACCTGACAGACTGTCCGGCATGGATCTCCCCCTGGAACTGCCGATCTCCCCGATGCTGGCCAAGGCCGTCGCCGACCTGCCCGCCGCGGATTCCGTCGACGGTGGCTGGAGTTATGAGCCCAAGTGGGACGGCTTTCGCTGCCTGGTCTGCCGGGATGGCGACGAGGTGGAGCTGCTCAGCCGTTCCAGGAAGCCGCTGACCCGCTACTTCCCGGAGGTGGTGGCGCTGGTCCGGGAGAGTCTGCCCACACGGTGCATCCTCGACGGCGAGCTGGTGGTGCGGATTGGTGAGCCGGGCGCGCAGAAGTTGGACTGGGAATCCATCAGTGCCCGGATTCATCCGGCGGCCTCCCGGATCCAGCGGTTGAGCGCTGAGACGCCGGCCGAGCTGGTCTGTTTCGACCTGCTGGCGCTGGGCGACGAGGATCTCACCGCCCTTGGCTACCGGGAGCGCCGGGCCCGCCTGGAACAGGTCTTCGCGAGCGTCGACTCCCCCGCTGTCCACCTGACCCGGGTCACCGGCGACGAATCCCTGGCCCGGCAGTGGTTCGAGCAGTTCGAGGGCGCCGGGTTGGACGGGGTGATCTGCAAGCGCAACGACGGGCCCTACGAACAGAACAAGCGCAGCATGCTCAAGGTGAAGCACAAGCGCACCGCCGAGGCCGTGGTGCTGGGCTACCGGGTGCACAAGTCGGGCCAGGGTGTGGGATCGCTCCTGCTGGGCATGGTGGACGACGACGGCGAACTGGTCGGAGTGGGCGGGATCGGCGCCTTCAGCAATGACCTGCGGCTGGCGCTGGTGGACCAGTTGGAGCCGCTGGTGCTGCGCGACGACGACGACGCGGTGCAGGCCGCCAGCAAGGAACGCAGCCGGTTCACCTCCGCCGCCGAAGCCTCCTTCGTCCCGCTGGATCCGCAGCTGGTGGTGGAGGTGGCCTTCGACCAGTTGGAGGGGCGCCGCTTCCGGCACGCCGTCACCTTGCTGCGTTTCCGGCCCGACCGGGAACCGTCGAGCTGCCTGTTGGAGCAGGTGGGCGCCCGATTGCCTACGACCTGAGCGACGTGCTGCAGGGCTGACGGCCCAGAACGTCACCACCCGGAACATTAGGTAAGCCTTACCTGATGTTGCTAGGCTCGGGAGGGTGTCCACGCCCTACGAGTCCCTGACGGCCACCGTCGCCACGGTGACCGACCTCACCCCGAGCATCCGCCGCGTGACCTTCCGCGGCCCGGAGCTCACCCGTGTGCATCCTCGCTGTCTGGACCGGCGGATCAAACTGCTGCTCCCCCGCCACCCCGGCGATGACTTGCCCGACGTGCCGCGCGGCGGTGACTGGTATCAACGCTGGCAGCAGCTCGATCAACGTCCACCGATGCGCACCTACACCGCCCGCGCCGTCCGACCCGAGCTGGGGGAAGTGGACGTCGATGTGGTCCGGCACGGCACCACCGGGCCGGCCGGCCGCTGGATCGAGACCGTGCAGCCCGGCGACGCCCTGCTGCTGGTGGTTCCCGTCGTCGACGCCGAGGGCAGCGACGAGGTGGGCATCGCCTGGCGGCCCGGCTCCGCCCGGGAACTGCTGATTGCCGGCGACGCCACCGCCGCGCCCGCCATTGCCAACATCCTGGCCTGTCTCCCGGATGATGCCACCGGCACCGCGCTGCTGGAGCTGCCCACCAGCCAGGACCACTACCCGATCCAGGCTCCGGACGGGATCGAGCTGCGGATCCTGCCCTGCGACGGGGCCGAGCCTGGCAGCCGCTTGGAGGCCGAACTGGCGGCGCTGCCCTGGCCGCCGGACTGTCCCCTGCCCACCCGTCAGACCGCGGCCGACGAACCGGATCCGGACGCCCCGGTCTGGGATGAGGCCCAGCCGGATGCCGACACCCCGCACTATGCCTGGCTGGCTGGGGAGACCGGGGCGATCACCCGGATTCGTCGCCACCTGGTGCAGGCCCGCGGCTGCCCCCGCCAGTGCATCTCCTTCATGGGCTACTGGCGCGCCGGCCGGCCGGAGTGCTGACCACCGACGCCGAACACCAGTGGCCGACCCGGCGATTTCCACGATCAGAAACCACTTCCCCACCACCAACACGTCGATATGGAGAACCCATGACCCACCTGACCCGTCGCTCCCTGATCGGGCTGGCCGGAGCCGCCGGCCTGGCCACCCTGGCCGGCTGCGGCTCCCAGGAGTCCACCCCGGCCTCGTCGGCCAGCGGCTCCGGCGCCGCCGCCGAGGGCAGCTTCCCGGTGAGCATCAAGCACGCGCTGGGCACCGCCACCATCAAGCAGGCCCCGACCAAGATCGTCACCATCGGACAGGGCGCCACCGAGGCCGCAATCGCGCTGGGCACCTTCCCCGTCGGTACCGAGACCTACACCTGGGGCGCCGACAAGGACGGTCACCTGCCGTGGGTGCGCGAGGCCTACGAGAAGGACGGCAAGGAGCTGCCCAAGACCTTCGAGGGCGGCGAGCAACTCGATGTGGAGACCATCGCCACCCTGGAGCCGGACCTGGTGCTGGCCCCGTGGAGCGGCTTGACCCAGAAGCAGTACGACCTGCTGGCCGAGATCTGCCCCGTCGTCGCCTACGAGAAGACCGCCTGGACCACCACCTGGGATGCGGAGATCACCACCGTCGCCAAGGCGCTGGGCAAGCCCGACGAGGGCCGAAAGATCGTCGACGGGCTGAAGAAGACCCTGGCCGACGCCGGTGCCGAGCACCCGGACTGGAAGGGCAAGACCTTCAGCTACATCTACACCCAGGGCCAGGGCACGCTCGGTGTGTACCTGCCCACGGAGCAGCGGGTCGCGATGATCAGCGCCCTGGGCCTGACCCCCGACCCGGCCCTGGCCGACATCAAGGCCAAGGACGGCTCCGACTGGGCCCTGATCGGGCTGGAGAATGCGGACAAGCTCTCCCGGAGCCAGCTGGTCTTCACCTGGTACCTGGACGCCGCCACCAAGAAGCAGGTGCTGGCCCAGCCGCTGTATGCCAAGATCCCCGCCATCAAGCGCGGCTCCGTGGTGGCCCCGGAGGACCAGCAGCTGGTCACCGCCATGAGCATGATCAACCCGCTGACCGTGCCGTGGGTGCTGCCCAAGATGACCCCGCTGATCGACGCCGCGGTCAAGAAGATCGACGCGTGACCCGACGCCCGAGCGCCCCGGGCGCCGCGCTGCCCCTCGCCCTGCCGGCCGCCCTCGCGGCCGCGGTGCTGGTCAGCCTGGCGCTGGGCAGCAAGTCCATCCCGGCCACCGAGCTGTGGCCGGCGCTGCGCGGTCAGGGCGACGAGTACACCCGCACCGTGCTGGCCAGCCGGGTGCCGCGCACCCTGTGCGGGCTGTTGGCCGGCTCCGCCCTGGCCAGCAGCGGCGCCGCCGTGCAGGTGGCCACCCGCAATCCGCTGGGCGACCCGGGCGTGCTGGGCCTGACCAGCGGCGCGGCCGCCGGGATCGTGCTGGTGACCACGTCGGCCGCCCTGTCCCCGCTGGGTCTGGTGGGCGGCGCCTTCCTGGGCGCCCTGCTGGCGACGGTGGCGGTGCTCGGGCTGGGCAGCCTGGGCCGCGGCCCGGACAGCACCCGGCTGCTGCTGGCCGGCGCGGTGGTCACCGCGTGCGCGATGGCCTTCGCCCAGGCGCTGGCCCTGCGGGACCAGCGGGCCTTCGACGCGCTGCGTTTCTGGTCGGCGGGTTCCTTGTCGGCCGGGGCCGCGCTGACCTGGCCGGTGCTGGTCACCGCGGCCATCGGTGCCCTGCTGCTGGCCGGCACCTCCCGCGGGCTGGACGCCCTGGCGCTCGGCGATGATGCCGCCACCGCCCTGGGCCAGCGCCCGGGGTTGGTGCGTGGCCTGACCTTCCTGGCGGTGGCGCTGCTCACCTCCGCCGCCACCGCCGTCACAGGCCCGATCGCCTTCGTCGGGCTGGCCGTCCCCCACCTGGCCCGGTCCGTGGCCGGGTCCAGCGCCCGGGTGCTGCTGGCGGTCTGTGCCGTGCTCGGCCCGGTGGTGCTGCTGCTGGCCGATGTGGCCGGGCGGCTGGTGGCCCGGCCCAGCGAGGTACCGGTGGGAGTGGTGACGGCACTGATCGGGGCGCCGCTGCTGCTCACCGTCGTGCGCCGGGCGCGGGGTGCGCTGTGAGTACCCTCCCCTTTCCCCGGCCCCGCTCAGTCCGACGCCCGCTGGCCATCCTCGGCCTGCTGGCGGCGCTGCTGGCCGGCTGCGCCCTCACCCTGGCCGTCGGCAAGCTCGGGATCCCGCTGGCCCGCCAGCCGCGGGCCCTGTTGGAGCTGCTCGACGGTGGCGGTGGCTTCGCGCTGCGCCGGCTGCGCGGCCCGCGGTTGATGACCGGGCTGGGCACCGGGGCGGCCCTCGGGCTGGCCGGCGCGCTGTTCCAACGCGCCACCGCCAACCCGCTGGTCACCCCCGACGTGATCGGGATCACCGCCGCGGCCGGGGCGGGCACCGCCCTGGCCACCTTCTGGCACCTACCGGTGCTGCCCGGGTCGCTGGGCGGCGCGCTGCTGGCCGGGGCACTGGTGGGCTGGGTGACCACCACCGGCTTCCGTAACCCGGGGGCGGTGATCGTCGCCGGGATCGGCGTCGCCGCTGGTGCCACGGCCCTCACCCAGCTGGTGCTGGTCTGGTCCCGGCAGGCGGAGGCGATGGCGCTGGCCTCCGCTCTGACCGGATCGCTCAACTCCCGCTCCTGGCAGGATGCCGCGCTGGTCTGGGCGGTGCTGCTGCCCGGTTGCCTGGCGGCGCTGGCGCTGCGCACCGACCTGGAGCTGGTGGCCCTGGGCGACGAGGCCGCGCACGGGCTGGGGTCGCGGCCCGGAATGACCCGGGCCCTGTCGCTGGGCCTGGGGATTGCGCTGACCGCCGCCGCCGTGGCGGTGGCCGGGCCGGTCACCTTCGTCGCCCTGACCGCGCCGCACCTGGCCCGGTGGTTGACCGGACGGCCCGCCATGGGCACCGCCGCGCTGGTCGGCGCCCTGGAGGTCTGCCTGGCGGACCTGGCCGTCGCCCACTGGCCCGTCCTGGACGGCCTGCCGGTGGGGGTGGTCACCGCCCTGCTGGGCGGCATCTTCCTGGGCGTCCTGCTGATCTCGCAATTCCGAAAGGGGGCGCTGTGAGCGGCGCACCGGCCATCTCCGTCCGCGACGTCACGGTGCGCTTCGGCAGCCACGTCGCCGTCGACTCCGTGTCCGCGACCATCCCGGCGGGCAGTTTCACCGCCGTGATCGGCCCCAATGGTTGCGGCAAGTCCACCCTGCTGCGGGCGCTGTGCCAGCTCCGGCCGGCTGACGAGGGCAGCATCGCCGTCCAGGGCCGGCCGGTGGGCGACTATCCGCGACGGGAGCTGGCCCGCACCGTCAGCCTGCTGCCCCAGCAGACCGTCGCCCCACCCGGGCTGACGGTGACCGAGCTGGTGGCCCGCGGCCGCCACCCCTACCACTCGCTGCTGCGCACCAGCGCCGCCGGGGACCAGGAGGCCATCGACCGGGCGGTGGAGCGGGCCGGCGTCGGCCACCTGCTGCAGCGCCGGGTCTCCGAGCTGTCCGGTGGCCAGCGCCAGCGGGTGTGGCTGGCCATGGTGCTGGCTCAGGACACCCCGATCGTGTTGCTGGACGAGCCCACCACCTACCTGGACCTGGCCGCCCAGTACCAGCTGCTGGACGTCTGCGCCGATCTGGTGGACCACGGCCGCACCGTGGTGGCGGTGCTGCACGACCTGCCGCAGGCCGTCGCCTATGCCGGTCACCTGCTGCTGATGAAGCAGGGACGATTGGTGGCCGACGGGCGTCCACCCGAGGTGGTCACCGAACAGCATGTGGCCGACGTCTACGGCATCAGCTGCCGGGTGGACCTGGACGATCCCCGCGGCCCCGTGGTGGCCCCACGCTCGCGGCACGAGCGTCGCGACGCACTGCCTCAGTCCTGACCGGCCGCTTCCAGCAATTCCCGGGCGTGGGCCAGGGAGGACTCCGAGGAGGAGATCCCGCCCATCATCCGGGCGAGCTCGGCCAGCCGCTCGTCGCCGGTGACCTGGCGCAGGTCACTGACCGTGACCTCGCCATTGGTGGACTTGCTGACCACGTGGTGCGCGTCGGCGAAGGCCGCCACCTGCGCCAGGTGGGTGACCACGATCACCTGGCAGTGGCGGGCCAGCATCGCCAGCCGTCGGCCGATCTCCACCGCCACCGCGCCACCGACGCCGGCATCCACCTCGTCGAAGACGCAGGTGTGCGCCCCGGGAGCCTCCCCCGCGTCGGCGTCCACCAGCACCACCTCCAGCGCCAGCCGCACCCGGGAGAGCTCACCGCCGGAGGCCACCTTGCCCAGCGGCGCGGCGGGCAGGCCCGGGTTGGCGGCGAAGGTGAGCTGCACCTGCTCCGCACCGTGCGGGGTCAGCTCCGGCGTCGGACGGAGCTCGAAGCCCAGCCGGGCATGCGGCATGGCAAGCGCGGCCAACTCGGACTGCACCGCCGTCGCCAGCCGTTCGGCGGCGTCGGTGCGGGTCTGGGTCAGGGCCGACGCCTGCTGGGCCAGGGAATCGTCCAGCCGGCCGATCTCGGCCCGCAATTCCTCGATCCGGTCGTCGGAGCCGAGCAGGTCGGTCAGCCGGGCCGCCGACGTGCGTGACCACTCCAGCACGTCGTCGATGGTCTCGCCGTACTTGCGCTGCAGGCCGGCCAGCGCGGCCCGGCGCTCGGCGATCGCCTCCAGCCGCAGCGGGTCGGCATCCAGGTCGGCAAGATAGCCGGCCACCTGGGCGGCGGCCTCGTTCAGCTGGAAACCGGCCTCGCGCATCTGCCGGGCCACCTCGGCGGCGGCCGGGTCCAGCGTCTCGGCCTGCTCCATCGCCTTGCGGGCCTGTCCGAACAGCCCGACCACACCGGGGGCGTCGTCGTAGCCGTCCACCGATCCACTCAGGGCTGCCGAGGCGGTCTCGGCCAGCTGGCGCAGGTCGTCGACGGCCTGCAAGCGGTTGGCCTCCGCCGCCAACGCCTCGTCCTCCCCGGGCTGCGGCTCCACCGCGGCAATCTCGTCCAGCCCGAAGCGCAGCAGGTCCTGCTCCCGGGCGCGTTCCCGGGCCCGGGTCTCCAGCTCAGCCAGCTCGGTGGCCAGCCGGCCGCGCCGCTCGAAGTCGGCCCGGTAGGTCCGCAGCGCGGCCGCATGCCGCGATCCGCAGAAGCGGTCCAGCACCTCCCGTTGCCGTTCCGGGGTGCCCAGCCGGATCTGCTCGGACTGGCCGTGGATGGTGGCCAGCTCCCCGCTGATCTCCGCCAGCGCGCCCACCGAGCTCTGCGCCCCGCCGACGAAGGCGCGGGATCGCCCGGCGCTGCTCACCTGCCGGGCCAACAGCAGTTCGCCGTCCTCCACCAGGCCGCCCGCGGACTCTACCCGTTCGGTTACCGACGCGACGCCGGTGAAGCGGCCCTCCACCAGGGCCCGTCGGGCCCCGTGCCGCACCACGCCCGAATCGGCCCGGGCACCCATCAGCAGGCCCAGGCTGGAGACCACCATCGTCTTGCCCGCGCCGGTCTCGCCGGTGACCGCGGTCATCCCGGGATGGAACTCGATCCCGGTCTCCGCGATCACCCCGAGCCCTTCGATCCGCAGCTCGGTGAGCATCAGCGACGGCCCCGGAATCCCTCGACGGGCAGCTCGAACTTCTTCACCAGACGGGTGGTGAAGGGTTGCGGTGCCAGCCGGGCGATCAGCAGGTCATGGTCCCCGCGGCGCAGGCTGATCCGGCTGCCCGGTGCGGCGTCGGTGGTGCGGGCGCCATCGGCCCAGACCACGGCCGGCACCTGCCGCTCCAGGCTGACCACCAGGTCCACCCGGGACTTGGGGCTGAGCACCGACGGCCGGGCGTACAGGGCGTGGGCACTCAATGGCACCAGCTCGATTGCCTCCACGTCGGGCCACATCACCGGGCCACCGGCGGAGAACGCGTAGGCGGTGGAGCCGGTGGGGGTACACACCAGCACCCCGTCGCAGCCCCAGCGGGACAGCGGACGGTCGTCCACCATCGCCAGCACCTCGATCATCCGCTCCCGGGCGATCTTCTCCACCGAGACCTCGTTGACGGCGAAATTGCTCCACCGCAGTTTTCCGTGGGCGTCGAAGACCTCGACGGACAGCGTGAGCCGGCGCTCCACCTGGTAGCTGCGGGCCACCACCTGGTCCACCAGCTGCGCCGTCTCGGAGGCCTCCAGCTCGGCCAGGAAGCCGACGTGGCCCAGGTTGACGCCCAGCAGCGGAACACCCCAGGGCAGGGCGATCTCGGCGCCGCGCAGGATGGACCCGTCGCCGCCGAAGATCACCACCAGCTCCACCTGCGGGTCCTCGTCGCCCAGCACGTCCAGTTCCGCGCGGCCGGCCAGCGCGGGCACCATCCGGTCCCGGCAGTCGGGCAGCACCACGGTGCCGATCCCCCGGTTGGCCAGCTGCACCACGAAGTCGACGGCGGCGTCCAGCGCCTCGGCCCGGTGGGGATGCAGCATCACGGCCACCCGGCGCCCGTGCGTTGTCCTTAGCTGCTCACTCACGGAAATCACCCTAGCTGGCCCCGCCGACAGTTCTGGCGCCTCAGTCACCCTGCGAGCGCTCGAACAACACGAAGTACTCGATGTTGCCGGCCGGTCCCGGCAGCTGGCTCGGCTCCCGCCAGACTGCCCGCCAGCCCAGGTCCGCGGCGTGCGCCACCACGTCGTCGACGGCGGCCAGCCGCAACTGCTCGTCGCGCACCACACCCGTCGACGTCAGGTTCTTGCGCCCCACCTCGAACTGTGGCTTGACCATCAACAGCGCCCGGCCAGCAGGGGCAAGGGCCCCGAACAGCGGCTCCAGCAGGAGTTTCAGGCTGATGAAGGAGACGTCGCAGACCACCAGGTCCACCGGGCGGTTGCCCAGGTCGGCCACGCTCAGGTCACGCAGGTTGAGGCCTTCGCGGACCACCACCCGGGGATCGGTCCGCAGCCCATCCACCAGCTGCCCGTGGCCAACATCGACGGCATAGACCTGCAGCGCCCCGCGGCTCAGCAGCACCTCGGTGAAGCCGCCGGTGCTGGCACCGGCGTCCAGCACCCGTTCCGGTACCCGCTCCCAGCCCAGCGAGTCCAGTGCCCCGAGCAGCTTGAAGGCGGCCCGGGAGGCCCACTGGACGTGTTCGGTCATGGTGATCTCGGCATCGGCGGGCACCATCTGGGAGGCCTTGCCGGCGGGCTTGCCGGCCACCTGCACCAGGCCGTCCTCCACCAGCTTGCGGGCCAGGCTGCGGCTGCGGGCCAGGCCGCGCTCCACCATGGCAACGTCCAGCCGCACCCCGTCAGCCATGGCGACGTGCTCCCGGATCGTCCTGGGACGGGCGGGGCCGCAGCACCCCGGGGATCGGGGTCTGTACGGCATTGCGGCTGGTCTCCAGCACCCCGGTCAGCACATCCTGCGCGGCAGCCAACCGGTCGTGGTGCCCGGCGACGTCGCTCTCCTGGAGCCCCACCAGCTCGGCCAACGCCTGGTCGATCACCGCATTTCCGGTCCGTGGCGGGTCCGGCAAACGGGGGTTCTCGGCGTCCTGTTCGGTCATGGTCGTTCCCCGCTCAGGGCAGCAGGGTGAGCTCGTCGACGACGGGCGCCGCCGCCCCGGGATGGCTCCAGACCAGCTGCAGCACCGCCCACAGGGCATCGAGTTGCTGCTCCCGCTCGGCCGGCACCGCGGCCAGGGTGACCGTGTCGTCGGACCAGGTGGCGGTCTGCCCGTTCACGGTGCAGGAGTCCTGATCCACGACGGCCTCCCGCGCCGGTGCCAGCAGCGCCCGCAGGTCGTAGCCAATGTGGCTGGGTCGCGAGTCTTCGTCGGCGGACAGCAGGTCATGCTTGCCGTGCGCCCCGGTGAACACGAACAGCGAGTCCATCTGCACCGCCACCGCGCCCATCACGTCGGTGTCCAGCCGGTCCCCGACGAAGATCGCCCGCTCGGTGCCGATCCTGCGCATGGTCTCCAGCAACAGTGGCGGACAGGGCTTGCCCGCCACCTGCGGGGTGACCTTCACCGTCGCCTGCACGGCCGCGATCTGGGCACCCGCGCCGGGCACCAGGCCCTTGTCGGTGGGGCGGGTGGAGTCGGTGTTGGTGGCGAACCACCGGGCACCGCGCTGCACCGCCAGGCAGGCGTCGTCCAGCCGTGGCCAGGTCATCTGCGGGTCGTAGCCCTGGATCACGGCCGCGGGTTCCTCGTTCGAGGTCCACACCGGCCGCATCCCGACGGCGGCCACCTCGTCGGCCAGCGCCTGGGTTCCCACCACCAGCACGTTGCTGCCTGGCGCCAGCTCCTCCGCCAACATCCGGGCACCGGCCTGAGCACTGGTCACCACGTCGGAGATCTCCGCCGGGACGCCCAGTGCGGTGAGTTGGTCAACCACCACCTGCGGCTTGCGGGCGGCGTTGTTGGTGACATAACCCAGCCGGGTGCCGTGTTCCTTGAGCTGCTGGATTCCCTCAGGAGCCCCTGCCACCGGGGCGGGGCCCAGGTAGACCACGCCGTCCAGATCAAACAGCGCCGCCTCGTATCGGTCCACCACCATCTGGCCAGTCCGATCGCTCATTCCTGCTCCGCCCGTTCGTGGGATTCCCGGGTGCCGTCCTCGTCGTCCTGCGGGGCCTCGGCCGCCGCCTCCCGAGCGCCCTCGTCCTCACCGTCCTCGGCATCCTTCGGAGCCTCGGCCACCGGTTCCACAGCGCCCTCGTCCTCCTCGTCGTCCTCGGATTCGTCGAATTCGAGCACGAAGCCGTCCAGCTGGTTCAGCCGGTCCTCGGTGTCCAGCAGCCCTTCGGCGTCATACTTGGCGGCGGAGGCGAACCACTGTTTGGCCGCCTCGGGCTGGTCGCTGCGTTCCAGCAGGTCGGCGTAGGCATACCGCAGCCGCGCCTGACCCTGCGGGCTGACCGCCTTGTTGCCGATCGCATTCTTGAGCAGGCGCAGGGCCTCGGGCCGCTGGCCCAAGTCATCCCGGGCACCGGCCTCCACCAGCAGCATCTCCACCCGCTGGGTGGCGTCCAGGCGCTGCTCGGCCGCTTCCTTGGCCAGTTTGAGGGCCGCCTCGGCCCGCCCCAGGGCGCGCTCGCAATCGGCCATCACGGGCAGGTACTCGGCCCCGCCCGTCATCCGACGCAGCGCGCGGTACTCGTTCAGCGCGACGGCGTACTCCCCTGCCGCGTAGGCAGTCTCGGCCGTGGCCTCCCGCACCACGGGCAGCCGGGCGGCCCGACGACGGGCGGCCTCCGCGTGCCGGTAGGCGAGCTCCGGGTCCTCGTCGATCAGCTGACCGGCGGCCACCAGGTGAGCGGCCACGATCTGCCCCAGGTCCTTGGGCAGGCCCTTCAGCTCGGCCCGCACCCCGAAGGGCAGTTCCTTCTCGTCGACGTCCTCCGGGGTCGGCGGCTCGTCGGCGCGGGCCGCGAGTCCGGGCCGAACGAAGTTCTCCTCGTCACGGCGGGGACGGTCCTCCCGGAAGTCCCGACGCACCTCGCCCCGGCCCGATCCACCGCGCCGGTCGTCGCGGCCGTAGCCCCGCCCCCGCTCGTCACCGCGGGGTCGGTCGTCTTCGCGACGATAGCCACGCTCACCGCCGCGGGGACGCTCGTCATCGCGACCATAGCCACGGCCCTGCTCGGGGCGACGGGAGTAGCCCCGCTCACCGCCGCGTTCGGACCGCTCGCCCTCACCGCGGTAGCCCCGCTCCCCACCGCGGGGACGCTCGTCATCGCGACCATAGCCACGGCCCTGCTCCGGGCGACGGGAGTAGCCCCGCTCACCACCACGCTCGGACCGCTCACCCTCACCGCGGTAGCCCCGCTCCCCACCGCGGGGACGCTCGTCATCCCGACCATAGCCACGGCCCCGCTCGGAGCGAGGACGATCATCGTCTCGGCGGTAGCCGCGTTCCTGGTCCCGGCCCTCACTCCGACCGGTCCATCCGCTGCTCTGGTACCGGCGTCCCTCGTCGTCCCCGCGGCCGCGGTAGCCACCACGGTCCTGGCTGGGCCGCCCCGAGTATCCGCCGGAGCGATTGTCCCGACGGTCCTCCCCGCGGTAGCCCCGGCCCTCACGGGAGGGGCGGTCATTGCCCGGCCCGCGGTCATCGCGGCGTGGGCCGTCATCACGACGACGGTCGTCGCGGGAGTTGTTGCTTGGGTAGTCAGCCATGAGTCCATCCTGCCGCACGGGCACAACACGTGCGATCGTTTCCGTTCCAGAACATGAAAATACCCCTGGAGGCATCAAATTAATGATCCCTCCAGGGGTATTTGTAAGTCCGGCGGTGTCCTAGTCTCCCACAGGGTCCCCCCTGCAGTACCATCGGCTCTAAAAGGCTTAACTTCCGGGTTCGGAATGGGACCGGGTGTTTCCCTTTTGACATGACCACCGAAACA
>NZ_JBCDMW010000014.1:0-80865 GCF_038433155.1 Luteococcus sp. H101 | reverse complement strand
CCGCATCCGACGTGGATGCGGGCCCGGGGGCAGGTCAGCGGGTGGCCGGGATCAGTGGCCCAACTCGCCGGCGAAGTCGCCCTCCTCCAGACGCGCCTTCACGGCGGCCAGGAAGAGCGCGGCCTTGGCCCCGTCGATCAGACGGTGGTCATAGGTCAGCGAGAGGTACATCATGTCCCGCACCGCAATCACGTCCGCGCCATTGACGTCCATCACCATCGGGCGCTTGACCAGCGCGCCGGTGCCGAGGATCGCCACCTGGGGCAGGTTGATGATCGGGGTGTCGAACAGGGTGCCGGCCGAGCCGTAGTTGGTGATGGTGAAGGTGCCACCGCCCAGCTCGTCGGGGGTGACCTTGTTCTCCCGGGTGCGGGCGGCCAGGTCGGCGATCTTCTTGGCCAACCCGGCAATGTTCAGGTCGCCGGCATCCTTGATCACCGGGACCAACAGGCCCTTCTCGGTGTCCACCGCGATGCCGATGTGCTCGGCGTCGTGGTAGGTGACCTCGTTCTCCTCGATCGTCGCGTTGACGAAGGGGAACTGCTTGAGCGCCTCGATGGCGGCCTTGGTGATGAAGGGCAGGTAGCTCAGCGAGGCGCCCTCGCGCTTCTTGAAGTCCTCCTTGTGCGCCGCGCGCAGCTGGGAGATCTTGGTCAGGTCCACCTCGACCGTCGCGGTCAGCTGGGCCGAGTTCTGCAGGGACTCGGTCATCCGCTTGGCGATGGTCTGGCGCAGCCGGCTCATCTTCTCCGTGGTGCCACGCTTGCTGGAGTCCGCGCCCTTGGGGGCGGACTTCGGGGCCGACGGGGCGGCGGCGGGAGCCGCTGCCGGGGCCTCGGGAGCGGCCGGGGTCGACTTGGCCTCGGCGGCGGCCAGCACGTCCTGCTTGCGGATCCGGCCACCCACGCCGGTGCCGGTGATCTCGTTCAGGTCCAGCCCGTTGTCGGCGGCCAGCTTGCGCACCAGCGGCGTGACATAGGGGCCGGCCTCGCCGGAGGGCTCGGGCGTGGTGCCCGGAGCGGCCGGGGCAGCCGGGGCGGCGGGAGCCGGGGGAGCGGCGGGCGCCTCGGCCTTGGGCTCCGGCTTCGGGGCCGGCTCCGGCTCGGGAGCCGCCTCGGGCTCGGGCTCGGGTGCGGCCTCGGGGGCGGGTGCCGCCTCGGGGGCCGGGGCAGCGGGAGCAGCGGAGGCGTCGCCGACGATGGCCAGCACGGCGCCAACCTCGGCCACCTCGTCCTCCTTGACCCGGATCTCCAGCACGGTGCCGGCCACGGGGGAGGGGATCTCGGTGTCCACCTTGTCGGTGGAGACCTCCACCAGGGCCTCGTCGGCCTCGACGGTCTCACCCACCTGCTTCAGCCAGCGGCTGATGGTGCCCTCGGTGACGGACTCGCCCAGCGCGGGCAGGGTGACCTCGGTGCCCTCGGCGCCGCCCGCTGGCAGCTCCGCGGCCGACGGGTCGGCCGGGGCGGCCTCGGTCTGGTTGGCCTCGGCCTGGGCCTCGACGGTGTCGTCGGCCGGCTGCTCGTTCTCGACGGGCTTCTCGGTGGACGGGGCGGCGGGGGCGGGCGCGGCGGCAGCGCCGGCCTCCGACTCCTCACCGATCACGGCCAGGACGGCGCCCACCTCGGCGACGTCGTCCTCGGCCACGCGGATCTCCAGCACGACGCCGGCTGCGGGGGACGGGATCTCGGTGTCGACCTTGTCGGTCGAGACCTCGACGAGGGCCTCGTCGACCTCAACACGGTCTCCGACCGCCTTCAGCCAACGGGAGACGGTGCCTTCGGTGACGCTTTCACCAAGGGCGGGAAGAGTGACTTCGGTCGCCATGAGGATGGGGCTCCTTTGCAAGTCCATGGATTGTCCTCGCCAGCCTAGCCCTCAACCGCCCCGCAGCACAGCCGGTTCGCTCTCAGCTCTGCAAGCTGCGGGCCAGTTCCACCAGGGTGCGCACCGCATGGCCGGTGCCACCCTTCGGGACGTAGTCATAGGGGGACTCGTCGTTGAAGGCGGGCCCGGCGATGTCCAGGTGGGCCCAGGCCACGTCCTCGGCGACGAAGCGCTGCAGGAAGGCGGCCGCGGCCAGGGCTCCCCCCAGCCGCTTGCCGCTGGACTTCACGTCCGCCACGTCGGACTCCAGGCCCTTGCGAATGTGCTCCGGGATCGGCAGCTGCCAGAACTCCTCCCCGGCGGTCTCCGCCGCGTCCAGCACCAGGTCCGCGGTGGCGTCGTCGGAGGTCATCAGGCCCGCGATCCGGTTGCCCAGCGCCACCATGCAGGCGCCGGTCAGGGTGGCCACGTCCACCACCAGGTCCGGCTGGTCCGCCTGGGAGCGGGCCAGGGCGTCGGCCATCACCAGCCGCCCCTCCGCGTCGGAATTGGCATTCTCCACCGTGGTGCCGCCGTACATGGTGATCACGTCGCTGGGGCGGTAGGCCGCGCCCGAGGGCATGTTCTCCGCCAGGGAGGCGTAGCAGGTCACCCGCACGCCCAGCCCCAGCTCGGCGATCGCCTGGGTGGCGGCCAGCACCGCCGCCGCACCGGACATGTCGCACTTCATGGTGTACATCCCCTCGGCGGTCTTCAGGTTCAGGCCGCCGGAGTCGAAGGTGACGCCCTTGCCCACCAGCACCAGGTGGTTCTTGGCGCCGCGCGGCTTGTGCTCCACCCGCACCAGCCGGGGCTTGCGCTCGGAACCGCCGCCGACGGCCAGGATGCCGCCGTAGCCCTCCTTGGCCAGCTGCTTCTCGTCCAGCACCTCAACCTCCAGCTTGGTGCCCTTGGCCAGCTCCCGCACGTCGGCGGCGAAGCTCTCCGGGTAGAGCACATTGGCCGGGGTGTTGATCCAGTCCCGGGCCACCAGCACCGCCTGGGCCACCGCCTGGGCCTCGGCCAGCGCCTGCTTGGCGGCCGTGCCGGACAGGGAGGTGACCACCGTCAACCGGCCCAGCCGCGGCGTGGTCTCGGCGCCCACCTTGCCGAACTGGTAGGCGCCCAGCAGGGCACCCTCGACGGCGGCCCGCACCAGCTCGGCCTCGGCGGTCTCCAGGCTCAGCGCCACGTGCAGCGCACGCTCGCCCGCCCGGGAGACGGCCTGGCGCAGCGCCGCGCCGACGCTGCGACGCAGTTGCTCCGGCTCCAGCGGGTCGCTGCCCAGCCCGACGGCCAGCACCTGTGCCCCGTAGCGGGGCAGGATCGCCACGGCCCCGGCCTCGGGCTTCGCGCCCAGGTCACGGGCCAGCTCCAGCAGGGAACCCGTCACCTGCTGGTCCACGGCCGCCCGCACGCCCACCAGCTGGGGTGCGTCCTCCGTGCCGCCGACACCCACCACCAGAAAGTCGGCCTCGGTGGGCGCGGTGGCGGCTGCCTCGACGGTGGGCAGGGCGGCGCCCCGGGTGAGGGGGCTGGGCACGCGGGTAACAGACACTGGCGTGGACCTTTCTGACGACGTCGACAACTACTGGTTCAGGCTAGCCCAGTGACAGTTCCCGGTCCGGCGGTCCGGTAGCTTGGGCGAAGCAGTGCCGCTGTCCACGAGGAACAGGAGATTCCATGCCCGAGATGTTGCATTCGCCCCTGCACGAACGACACGTCGAGGCGGGGGCCAAGTTCGGCGAGTTCGGCGGCTGGGAGATGCCGCTGGAATATGCCGGTGGAGGTGTGCTGGCCGAGCACCACGCCGTGCGCGACGGGGTCGGGATCTTCGACGTGTCCCACCTGGGCAAGGCCGTGGTCCGCGGCCACGGTGCCGTCGACTTCCTGAACCTGTGCCTGGCCAATGACCTGCACAAGATCGGCCCCGGGCAGGCGCAGTACACCATGCTGTGCAATGAGCAGGGTGGCGTCACCGATGACCTGATCGCCTACGTCAAGAGCGAGGACGAGGTCTTCCTGATCCCCAATGCCGCCAACACCACCCAGGTGGTGCAGATCCTGAGCGAGATGGCCGAGGCCGACCGCACCGCCAACCCGCTGGAACCCCTGGAGGTGGTCAACCAGCACACCGATCACGCGGTGCTGGCCATCCAGGGCCCGTTCTCGGAGC
This sequence comes from Luteococcus sp. H101, assembly GCF_038433155.1. Lineage (NCBI taxonomy): Bacteria > Bacillati > Actinomycetota > Actinomycetes > Propionibacteriales > Propionibacteriaceae > Luteococcus > Luteococcus sp. H101. Next base: position 76,823 of record NZ_JBCDMW010000014.1, on the reverse strand, counting down.
AGGTGCTGACCACCCTGGGCCTGCCCACCACCATGGACTACATGGCCTTCGAGGTGGTCCGGCGCGACGGGTGGAGCATGACCGTGTGTCGCACCGGGTACACCGGGGAGAAGGGCTATGAGCTGGTGGTGCCCACCGATCACGCCCTCGAGATCTGGGACGAGGTGATGGCCGCCGGCCAGCCCCACCAGATCCGGCCCTGTGGCCTGGGCGCGCGGGACACGCTGCGCACGGAGATGGGCTATTCCCTGCACGGCAACGACATCACGCCCGAGATCAATCCCGTCGAGGCCGGTCTGTCCTGGGCCGTCGGCTGGAAGAAGACCGAACCCTTCCTGGGCTCGGAGGTGCTGCGCGAGCTCAAGGCCGCCGGGCCGGCCCGGCGGATGCGCGGCTTGGAGGCGGTGGGGCGGGGGATCCCGCGGCACGGCATGGAGGTCGTCGACGCCGAGGGCCAGGCCGTCGGCGTGGTCACCAGCGGCACCTTCTCGCCCACCCTGAAGCAGGGGATCGGGCTGGCGCTGGTGGATGTCCGGTTCCAGCTGGGCGACGAGGTGGGCGTGCAGATCCGCAACCGGACCGAGAAGTTCCGGCTGGTCAAGCCGCCCTTCGTGACTCCCGAGGTGCGCGAGGGCTGAGCCTCAGGCCGCGGGCTGGCTTCGCCGCCGGTCCGCGGCCAGCAGGGCCGTCCCGAAGGCGGCCACCCCGGCGCCCAGCACGATCACCACGGGCTGGGACAGCCGGGCGGCATGTCGGCGCTCTTCATAGCTCTGCACCTGCTCGCTGCCCAGCTTGCTGAAGTCGTTCTTGTGGCAGACGTCGCCGGGACCCATCGGCACGCCCCGGCAGGTCACGTCCGGGCTGGCGACCCGCCAGATCCCGAAGGCCATCAGTCCCAGCCCGGCCAGGATCAGCAGGGCATGGGCCAGTTGGCGTCGGCTCACTGCTCGTCCAGGGACATCGGGCCGTAGACCAGGCGGTCCTCCTCGAACAGGCTGACGCTGGTCACGCCCAGGTCGGCCAGGTCCTCGTAGTACTCGCCCAGCCAGGCCTCGGCCGTCGCCTGGTCCTCGAAGCGCTTGCCGACGCCGGCTCCGGCCAGGTCATCCTCGCTGGCCTCGGCGCCGGGGGCCAGCTCTGCGGTCCACAGGTAGCTCATCGCCTTCTCCTCAGGATTGTGCGGTCTCAGTAGCTCTCGCCGCGGCCGATTCGAGGCTGGGGGCGCCGCAGGCTGCGGATGGTCATCATCCGGTTGATCAGGTACATCATCAGGCCACGCTGCTTGGGGCGCAGCCCGCGTTCCAGGGCGATCCGCTTGAAGGAACGCCAGCGCAGCGTGATGTTCACGATCCACAGCACGAAGATGGTCATCATCGCCAGGCTGGTGGCCTGCTGCACCTGGTAGTTGCGGCCGAAGGCCAGGCTGACGGCCATGATCACCAGCATCAGCGGGATGGTGAACTCGGTGATGGTCAGCTGGGAGTCGACGTGGTCCCGGGCCAGCTTGCGCTCGGGGATGTTCTCCGCCGCATCCAGGCTGCGCAGCCGCTGCTCCCGGTCCGCCTTCCGCTGGGCCTTCTTGGCCTCCTTGGGCGTCAGCGTCGGGTGCAGCCGGGCCATCCGGGCGGCCTCGGCCTCGGCCCGGGTGGGGGTGCGGGTGCCCTTCTTCTGCGGCTGGCGCGGGTCGACGGTCGGCTCCGGCGTCTGGACAGCCTTGTCCGGGGTCGAATGGCGGTTGTCGCCCTGTTCGTAGCGTCGGAGCAGTCCCACGTCTCGTCCTCGTCGTCTCGGGTGGCCCGGTCTCGGGTTGCGTTCGCCCAATCCTACGGCCCCGCCGCATGTGGGATAAATCACCACCGTGGACAAGTCTTTCCCGCTGGGAGCGGCTCGGTTCATCTGCTGTTCATCTTGCGGCTTGTGTTGGGTGGTATAGGCGGGAAAGATGGCGGGAGTGACCGTAGAACTCCTGCTGCTCGGCCTGGTCGTCGTCACGGCCATTGCCTTCGACTTCACCAATGGATTCCATGACACCGGCAATGCGATGGCCACCTCCATCGCCACCGGCGCCCTCAAGCCCAAGACCGCCGTCACCCTCTCCGCGGTACTCAACCTGATTGGTGCCTTCCTCTCGGTGGAGGTGGCCCTGACGGTCACCAATGCCGTGATCAAGATCCAGGACAAGACCGGAGCCCCCAAGACCGAATACCTGGCAGACAACGGTCACCTGCTGCTGATGATCGTCTTCTGTGGACTCGTCGGCGGCATCACCTGGAACCTGCTGACCTGGCTGCTGGGCCTGCCCTCCAGCTCCTCGCATGCGCTGTTCGGCGGCCTGGTCGGCTCGACGCTGGTGGCGCTGGGCCTCAAGGGTGTCAACTGGGCGGGCGACGGCAGCAAGCTCGACGGCGTGCTGGGCAAGGTGGTGATGCCCGCCCTGGCCTCGCCCGTGATCGCGGCACTGGTGGCCACCTGCGGCACCTGGCTGGTCTACCGGATCACCGAGGGCGTCGCAGAGCGCTACAAGGAGCGCGGTTTCCGCTGGGGCCAGATCGGCACCGCCTCGCTGGTCAGCCTGGCGCACGGCACCAATGACGCGCAGAAGACCATGGGTGTGATCACCCTGGCCCTGATCGCGTCGGGCCACTGGACCAGCACCAGCTCCATCCCGGCCTGGGTCAAGGTGGCCTGCGCCTTCGCGATCGCCCTGGGCACCTACCTGGGCGGCTGGCGGATCATCCGCACCCTGGGCAAGGGCCTGGTGGAGATCAGCTCCCCGCAGGGGATGGCCGCCGAGGCCTCGTCGGCCGCGGTGATCCTCACCTCCAGCCACCTGGGCTTCGCGCTGTCCACCACCCACGTCGCCACCGGCTCCATCCTGGGCACCGGGATCGGCCGCAAGGGCGCCGAGGTGCGCTGGGGCGTGGCCCTGCGGATGGTCAGCGCCTGGCTGATCACCCTGCCCGCGGCCGGGCTCGTGGGCGCCGCCTGCTACTTCATCGGGGACCTGCTGCCCGGCTACCTCGGTGTGCTGGCGGTCTTCGCCATCCTGGTCGGCCTGTCCGGCTACTTCTTCCTGCACTCGCGCCGCAAGCCGGTCAGTGCGCACAATGTCAACGATGACTGGGAGGATGGGGCCGAGGCAAGCCCCGCTCCCGGTGTCACTCCCGTCGCCCACTGAGAGGCAGCGCACATGTTCCAGATCTTCGTCTCCGCCATCCTCCAGGTGCTGCTGATCGGCCTGCTGGTCGGTGCCGGGCTGCCCGCCCTGTTCTCCGTCGGGATCCGCGCGATGGCCTATGGGGTCGGTGGTGATGCCGAGACCAGCCATGCGGCCGGGCATCCGGTCGGCAAGCTGGTCGGCTACCTGTGCTTCGCCCTGGTGCTGCTCAGCATCGCCATGGGCATCTCGATCGTCGTCTCCTCCGGACTGGGCTACAAGGTCTCCTTCGCCCACGTCATCCCCACGTTCATCAAGAAGTAGGGCCGTACATGCCGAAGAACCCGCTGGACAAGATCCTGGGCTGGCTGCGCGCCGGTTATCCGCAGGGGATCGACCAGTCCAACTACATCGCCCTGTTCGGGGTGCTGCACCGCAACCTCACCGAGGAAGAGGTGGAATACCTGGTGCTGGAACTGCACCGGGGCGAGGGTGGGATCAGCAGCGCCATCCCGGAGGAGCGGGTGCGGGAGGCCATCCGGGAGACGGTGCATGAGGAACCCTCCCGGGAGGACGTGCTCCGGGTGCTGGAACGGCTGGAGGCGGCTGGCTGGCCGCACACCTCCATGCCGGAGCCGACGGAGGAGTGATGTTCGGCTACCTGGACCGGGTTCTCGGCTGGCTCAAGGCGGGCTACCCGCAGGGTATCCCCGACGGTGACTACATCCCCTTGGTTGCGGTGCTCAAGCGGCGGCTGACCCCCGAGGAGATCAGCGCGTTGGGTCAGGAGCTCACCGCCGAGGGCCTGGTTCCGGCCGACCACATCGACGTCGGCACCGGCTACCTGAAGCTGACCGACGAACTGCCCAGCGTCGAGGAGCTGGACCGGGTCTCCCGGCGGCTGCACGAGGCCGGCTGGTGGGTGGAGAACCCCAACTGGCGCGACGAAGCCTGACCCCTGCGCCAGCGAATGACCCTGAAAGGTCCCGGGTGTGCGGCTGAAGACCAGCCCCTGCGCCCGGGATCTGCTTGTGCATGCCCCTAAGCTGGTGCCCGACGCTGTGCCGAGGAGTCGGCGCACTCCGAGCGGAAGGACCGAACAGCACATGGCTGGCATTTTCCAGAGGATCTCCACCATCTTCCGGGCCAAGGCGGACAAGGCCCTTGACCGCGCGGAGGATCCGCGCGAGACCCTCGACTACTCCTACCAGCGTCAGCTGGACCTGCTGCAGAAAGTGCGCCGCGGCGTCGCCGACGTCGCCACCAGCCGCAAGCGGGTGGAACTGCAGGCCAGCCAGCTCAATGGCGAGGTGGACAAGCTCACCCTGCAGGCCCAGAAGGCGTTGGAGCAGGGCCGTGAGGACCTGGCCCGCGAGGCGCTGACCCGCAAGTCCGGGCTGCAGCAGCAGCTGGGTGACCTGCAGGCCCAGCACGCCCAGCTGCAGGCCGAGGAGGAGAAGCTGGTGCGCGCCTCCACCCGGCTGCAGGCCAAGGTGGATGCCTTCCGCACCCGCAAGGAGACCATCAAGGCCACTTACTCCGCCGCCGAGGCGCAGACCCGGATCAATGAGGCCTTCAGCGGCATCTCCGAGGAGATGGGTGACGTCGGCCTGGCCGTCCAGCGGGCCGAGGACAAGACCCAGCAGATGCAGGCCCGCGCCGGCGCCATCGACGAGCTGCTGGCCTCCGGCGCCCTGGAGGATCCGGTGGGCGGTTACAAGGATGACATCACCCGGGAGCTGGACCAGCTGGCCTCCACCAGCCAGGTCGAGGACGAGCTGGCGGCCCTCAAGGCCAAGGTGAGCGGGGAGATCGCGCCCGCGAACAAGCCGGCCCCGGCCATCGAGGGTGGCCAGGCGGCCCAGGCCCCGCAGGCCGCGCCGCAGCAGCCGGCCCAGCAGCCCCAGCCGCAGGAGGGGGAGCAGGCATGATCATCCGGATCCTGGGCGAGGGCCAGTGGCGGTTGGACGAGCAGCAGCTGGCCAACCTCAATGACGTCGACGACCATGTGCAGGCGGCCCTGGAGGCCGACGACCAGACCGGCCTGCAGGCCGCGCTGGGTCTGCTGCTGGACCAGATCCGCTCCGGCGAGCACCTCGGCGACGAGGAGCTGGTGGAGTCCGACCTGATCGTGCCCGACGCCTCCGCCACCCTGGACGAGGTGCGGGCCTTCCTGGACGAGAACGGCAGCACCGAGGGGCTCATCCCCGGCTGATGCGCGTCCTGTGTTGCACCGGCGCCTTCGCCAACCTCACCTCCGCCCAGACCGGGGCCGCCATGGCCCGGGCCTGGGCGGAGCTGGGTGCGCAGTGTGCCGTCGTGCCGATTGGCGAAACCGGCAAGGGTTTTGCCCAGGCCTGGACGGACCTGACCGAGGGCCGCGACGCGGGCCTGGCCCTGCTGGTCACGGCCGGGGAGGGTGACCCGGCCGGGTCGCAGGCCGTTGGCGTCCAGCTGGCCGCCGCGGTTGCGCACGCGGCGGCCCGGGCCCAGCCGGTGCCCGAGATCTGGTTGGAGGTGCCGGACTTCGACTGGGCGGATGGGGGAGCGGGCTTCTGGCGCGCCATCGAGGCGGTTCGGGCTGAGCTGTCCGGCGTCCCGATCCACCTGGTCACCACCGCGGCCCAGGCCGGGCTGCACCTGACGGGCCTGCGGGGGATCACCGCCGCCGGCATGCATGCCAGCGGGGCCCATCCCGGCGAGCTGCTGGCCGCGGACCAGGAACTGGTGGACTGGTGTGCCGAGCTGGGGGATCCCTCGCTGGGCACGGCGCCGGGTGCCGGCGCCGTGGGCGGTCTGGGGGCCGCGGTCCTGGCTCTGGGTGGTGATGTGGTGACCGGCCCCGCCGAGTGTGCCCGGCTGGCCGGCCTGGCCCACACCGCGCGACGGTGTGACCTGGTGGTCACCGGTTATGACGAACTGGAATTCGGCACCAAGGGCGGGGACCTGCTGCCGCTGGTCACGGACCTGGCCGAGCAGGCGAGCCGCCCGGTGGTTGCCCTGGCCCGCCGCAACTGGATCTCCGCGCGGGAGCTGCGCACCATGGGGATCGAGGAGGGCTATTCCCTGGCCCGCGACGGCGGTGGGCTCGACCAGCAGGGGATCACCGCGGCCGCCCGCCCGGTGGCACGCACCTGGTCCTGGTGAGCCATGGTCCTGACGAGTGCGCCGGCCGACGGGAATTGTCCCGGAGACCTCCTCGGGTATCGTGGGGGCATCCCGTCGGGAATAAGGGCCACGCCCACCGGCGTTGAACAGCTGAACTTTCCCTTCCAGGAGGACCTGATGACCGATATCTCCATCCAGCCCACCACCGACGGCATTGTGCTCACCGACGTCGCCGCCGGCAAGGTCAAGTCCCTGCTGGAGGCCGAAGGCCGCGATGACCTGGCCCTGCGGGTGGCCGTGCAGCCGGGCGGCTGCTCGGGCCTGCGCTACCAGCTCTTCTTCGACGAGCGCCAGCTGGACGGTGACGTGGTCAAGACCTATGACGGCGTGAATGTGGTGACCGACAAGATGAGCGCCCCCTACCTGTCCGGCGCCACCATCGACTTCGTCGACACCATCGAGAAGCAGGGCTTCACCATCGACAACCCCAATGCCCAGGGCTCCTGCGCTTGTGGAGACTCCTTCCACTGAGTCCAACCCACCAACCAAACCAGCCGTCCCGTCGCATAGAACAGATGCGACGGGACGGCTGGTTTTGGGTTAGTCTTTGGGCGAACCGGCCATGGGCCGTCGTCTGTGCATTTCTCGACGTCGACCCGGTGCTGGCCGATTCATCAGTCGGGGCTTCGCGCCCCACTCCCCGTGTGGGGAGCCGGACACGGTTGGAAGGGCATTGACGTGGGTCATGAACTCAACGGGTGGCGCCGCAGGTCAACGAAGGCTGCGACCCTCGCTCTGGGAAGCGCAGTGCTCCTGGGCTTGGCCGGTTGCAGCACGGAACCCGGCCGCGGCCAGTGGGCCCGGGTCGGCATGGTCGAGCCCGCCTCCGACCGCGCTCCGTACATGGGTGACCTGTGGATCGGTGCCTGGATCGCCTGCGCCGTGATCGGTGTGCTGGTCTGGGGCCTGATCTTCTACTCGATGGTGAAGTTCCGTCGCAGCGAGAAGAACATGGTGCCCCACCAGACTCGCTACCACGTGCCGCTCGAGGTTCTCTACACCATCGTCCCCTTCCTGATCATCATCGTGCTCTTCTTCTACACGGTGAAGGCCGAGAACCGGGTGCTGGCCAAGACCGAGCCGGCCCACACCATCAACGTGGTGGGCCAGAAGTGGTCCTGGACCTTCAACTACATGGAGAAGGACAACCAGCAGATCGGCGCCATCGCCCATGAGAGCGGCACCATCGAGAAGATCCCGGACGTCTACGTGCCGGTGAACAAGCCGATCCGCTTCAACCTGACCTCCGCCGACGTGATCCATTCCTTCTGGGTTCCGGCCTGGTACTTCAAGCTGGACGCGATCCCCGGCCACCCCAACTCCTTCGACATCACGCCCACCAAGCTCGGTAAGTTCGACGGCAAGTGCGCGGAGCTGTGCGGTACCTACCACGCCGCGATGCTGTTCACCGTGCACGTGGTGACCGAGGAGGAGTACAACGCATACGTCAAGGGTCTGGTCGACAAGGGCCAGACGGGTGAGCTGACGGGTCCGTCGGCCGCCTCCGCCCTCCCGTCCGCTCCCGCCAAGGAGGAAGAGAAGTGACCACCCTTCAGCGCACCACGGGCGCGCCTGCAGTGCAGGTGCGGCGCCGTGAGCACTCCATGGGCAAGCTGTTCATGGACTACTTCACCACCACCGACCACAAGAAGATCGGCCGTCTGTACTTCATCACCAGCTTCATCTTCTTCGGCATCGGCGGCCTGATGGCCCTGGCCATCCGGGCCGAGCTGGCCAGCCCGGGCATGCAGTACATGACCCACGAGACCTTCAACCAGATGTTCACGATGCACGGCACCATCATGCTGCTGATGTTCGCGACGCCCCTGTTTGCCGGTTTCGCCAACTACCTGGTGCCGCTGCAGATCGGTGCCCCCGACGTCGCCTTCCCGCGGCTGAACATGTTTGCCTACTGGATCTACCTGTTCGGCTCGCTGATGGCCTGCTCGGGCTTCCTCACCCCGGACGGCGCCGCCTCCTTCGGCTGGTTCGCCTACGCGCCGCTGTCCAATGCGCTGAACTCTCCCGGCGTCGGCGGTGACCTGTGGATCATGGGTCTGTACCTGCTGGGCCTGAGCTCCATCCTCGGCTCGGTGAACTTCATCACCACCATCATCAGCATGCGCGTCCCCGGCATGACCATGTTCCGGATGCCGATCTTCACCTGGAACATCCTGGTCACCTCCATCATGGTGATCGTGGTCTTCCCGGTGCTGGCCGCCGGCCTGCTGGTGCTGGCCAGTGACCGAATCCTCGGCTCGCACATCCTGGACGCCGCCTCCGGTGGCCCCATCCTGTGGCAGCACCTGTTCTGGTTCTTCGGCCACCCCGAGGTCTACGTCATCGCGCTGCCCTTCTTCGGCATCATCACCGAGGTGCTGCCGGTCTTCAGCCGCAAGCCCGTCTTCGGTTACGTCGGCCTGGTCTTCGCCACCATCTCCATCGGCGCCCTGTCGGTGTCGGTGTGGGCCCACCACATGTTCGTGACCGGCGCGGTCTCGCTGCCCTTCTTCAGCTTCATGACCTTCACCATCGCCGTCCCGACAGGTGTGAAGTTCTTCAACTGGATCGGCACCATGTGGGGCGGCTCGCTCAGCTTCGAGATGCCGATGACCTGGGCGATCGGCTTCCTGACCACCTTCCTGTTCGGCGGCCTGACCGGCATCATCCTGGCCAGCCCGCCGATGGACTTCAACGTCTCCGACACCTACTTCGTGGTGGCGCACTTCCACTACGTGCTCTTCGGCACCGTGGTCTTCGCGATGTTCGCCGGCTACTACTTCTGGTGGCCCAAGATCACCGGCCACATGCTGGGCGAGGGCCTGGGCAAGGCGCACTTCTGGCTGCTGTTCATCGGCTTCCACACCACCTTCCTGGTGCAGCACTGGCTGGGTGTCGAGGGCATGCAGCGACGGATCGCCGACTACCTGCCGGGCACCGGGTTCACCTTCCTGAACCAGATCTCCACCTTCGGCTCCTTCCTGCTGGGCGTCTCCTTCATCCCCTTCCTGATCAACGTCTACCAGTCCTTCAAGACCCCCAAGGTCGAGGTCGACGATCCCTGGGGCTGGAGCCGCTCGATGGAGTGGGCCACCAGCTGCCCGCCGCCGCGGCACAACTTCAGCACGCTGCCGCGTGTCCGCTCCCCGTACCCGGCCTTCGACGCTAACCACCCCGAATTGGCCGACCACGCCGACACCGGCCTGCAGGCCAAGATGGTGCAGGCCGAGTCCGCCGAGGCCAAGCAGAATGCAGGTGAACTCCGATGAAGGTTGAACGCAATATCTTCGGCTTCCTGGGCGTCTTCTACCTGACCTGCGCCCTGGTCTACTTCTTCGTCTTCGCGAAGATGGAGTGGGTGGGCTTCTTCGTGCTGGCCCTCTCGGCCGCCATGTCCCTGATGATCTCCGGCTACCTGGCCGTGGTCGGGGCGAAGAACGACACTCCGCTGTCCGACATTGCCGATGCCACCATCGCCGACGGTGCCGGTGCGCTGGGCTTCTTCCCGCCGCACAGCATCTGGCCCTTCTGGGTTGCCCTGGTGGCCTCTCTGATGCTGCTGGGCCCGATCTTCGGCTGGTGGCTCTCCATCATGGCCTTCGGCATGGGCATCTGGGCCGTCTCGGGCTGGGTCTTCGAGTTCTACCGCGGCGACTACGCCCACTGAGGCTCGACGCAAGCACCCGGCAAAGGCCCCCAGGATCTTCCTGGGGGCCTTTGGCATGCGTCGGGCGCCGAGAGGCAGGACTCCTTGGCCCTACTGCCAGCTCTGGGCGAGCGGGCGGCCCTCGTCGTAGCCCGATGGGCTCTGCACCCCCACCACGGCCTTCTCCGCAAACTCCCGCAGGGTGCGGGCCCCGGCATAGGTGCAGGCGGAGCGCACGCCGGAGGTGATCCAGTCCACCAGGTCCTCGACGCCGGGCCGGGCCGGGTCCAGATACATCTTGGAGCTGGAGATGCCCTCCTCGAAGAGCGCTGCCCGGGCCCGGTCGAAGGCCGACTGCTGACGGGTGCGGGACTTCACCGCGCGGGCGCTGGCCATCCCGAAGGACTCCTTGTACTGCCGCCCGGTGGCGTCGGTCAGCAGGTCGCCGGTGGACTCATGGGTGCCCGCGAACCAGGAGCCGATCATCACGCTGCCGGCACCGGCCGCCAGGGCCAGGGCGACGTCGCGGGGGTGGCGCACCCCGCCGTCGGCCCAGACCGAACGACCCACCGAGCGGGCGGCCTCCGCGCAGTCCAGCACCGCGGAGAACTGAGGACGCCCGACGCCGGTCTGCATCCGGGTGGTGCACATGGCGCCCGGCCCCACCCCGACCTTCAACACGTCGGCCCCGGCCTCGGCCAGGTCCAGCACGGCCGCGGGGGTGACCACATTGCCGGCCACCATCGGGATCCGGCGGCCGGTGGCCGCGGCATGGGCGTCGCGGACCCGGGCCACCACGCCCAGCGCCTCCAGCATCTTCTCCTGATGACCGTGGGCGGTGTCCAGCACCAGCACGTCGGCCCGGGCCTCCAGCAGGCGCTGCGCCCGCCCTGCCACGTCCCCGTTGATCCCGACCGCCGCGCCCACCATCAGCTGGCCGTCGGGGTCCAGAGCCGGTCGGTAGAGGGCCGCTCGCAGGGCGCCCCGGCTGGTGATCAGCCCCAGCAGCTGCCCGTCCTGGGTGGCCAGCGCGACCTTCTGGTGATGGGCGGACAGGGTGTCGAAGATCTCCTCGGGGCTGTCCTCGGGGTCCACCAGGGTCAGGTCCGTGGTCATCACCTCGTGCACCTGGGCGAAGCGGTCCACGCCGGCCGCCTCGGTGGGGGAGACGATGCCCACCGGCGCCCCGTCGTCCACGACGATCACCACCCCGTGGGCGCGCTTGCCCACCAGGGCCATCGCCTCGCCGACGGTGGTGGTGGGAGCCACCCGGACCGGGCTGTCGAAGACGGTGTGCGCGCCCTTGACCCGGTCGATCGCCTTGCGGACGAAGTCGGTCGGGATGTCCTGCGGCAGGATCGCGATGCCGCCCCGCCGGGCGATGGTCTCGGCCATCCGACGGCCGCTGATCGCGGTCATGTTGGCCACCACCAGGGGCAGGGGAGTGCCGACCCCGTCGGTGGAGGTCAGGTCGACGTCTCGTCGGCTGGTCACCGCGGAGCGGTTGGGCGCCATGAAGACGTCGTTGTAGGTCAGGTCATAGCTGGGCTTGTCCGTCAGGAATCTCACGGCACCATCTTGCCAACAGGGGGAACCTCAGGCGTTGGTGGCCGCCACGAAGTCGGCCAGCAGCGCGGTGGCGGAGCCGTCGTCGAGGACGCGCGCGGCGTCCGCCAGGCAGTCCAGCATCTGGCCAGCCAGCGGCTGGTCCAGCTCCACTCCCCGATAGGCCAGCAGTGCCGCCGCCGCATTGGCCAGCACGATGTCACGCACCGGGCCGGTCTGGCCGGCAAAGACGTCCCGCGCCACCTGGGCATTGTGCTCGGGGGGGCCGCCCACCAGGTCCTGGGGCTGGGCCGGGGCCAGGCCGAGTTCGGCCGGGTCCAGCACCGTGCGCTCCACCCGCCCGTCGCGGATCAGCCAGACATCGCTGGTGGTGGTCGTGGTGAGTTCGTCCAGGCCGTCGCCGCCGTGGAAGACCAGTCCGCGGGAACCCCGGGCGGCCAGCACACCGGCCATCAGTTCGGCGGCCCGCGGATCGGCCACGCCGATCGCCTGGGCGCTGGGCCGGGCCGGGTTGGTGAGCGGGCCGAGCAGGTTGAACGGGGTGCGGATCCCCAATTCCTTGCGCGGACCGGCCGCATAGCGCAGCGACGGGTGGTAGAGCGGCGCGAACAGGAAGACGATCCCGGCCCGCTCCAGCACCTCGGCCTGGCGGTTGGGCTTGACCTCCAACTTCACCCCGAGCGCCTCCAGGCAGTCGGCGGTGCCGCACATGGACGAGGCCGCGCGGTTGCCGTGCTTGACCACCCGCGCGCCGGCGGCGGCCGCGGTGACCGCCGCCATGGTGGAGACATTGACGGTGTTGGCCCGGTCTCCGCCGGACCCGACGATGTCCACCGCCTCGGTCTGCAGGTCGATGGGCGTGGCGTGGGCGGTCATCGCGTCGGCCAGACCCCGCAATTCCTCCACCGTCTCGCCCTTGGCGCGCAATGCGACGGCGAAGCCGGCGATGTGCACCGGGGCGGCATTGCCGGTGAGGATCTCGTCCATCGCCCAGGCGGTCTGCTGGGCGGTCAGGTCCCGTCCCTCGACGAGGCCGGTGAGCAGGTCCGGCCAGGTGGGCGAGGCCATCAGACGGTGGTCGCCAACCGCTTGCGCGCCACCTCGGCGACGGTGCGGGGCAGTCGGATCGGGTCCACCGGCAGCGGCTCGATGGCGTCGGCATTGGACCAGGTGGCCAGCCACGCGTCGGCCACCCGGGCCACCAGCAGAACGATCGGCGGGCAGTCGGTCAGCTCGTCCTTGAACTGGCGGCTGAGCCCCATTCCGCCCAACGGAACAGCCTCGGCATCCAGAATCAGCAAGTCGAAACCGCCGCCGGCAACGGCCTTCTGGGCGGCAGGCGCGGTCGCGGTGTCGAAGATCTCGATCTCCGGCAGGTCACTGGCCAGCCGTCGCCCCAGAGCCAGCCGGACATTGTCCCGCGTGCTGCGGTCGTCGGAGTACAGCAGTACCTTCAGCGTGCGCGCGCCGCGGTTCTCGTCGCTCATCGGTGATCCTTGTTCCCTCGTCGAGCCGGTCTGGGCTGCCCATGGCAGCGGGTCTTTGGCTGCATGCTACCGCGCCCCATCAGTGGAGGCGGCACCCCCTTGTGGGCGGCGCTTTGGGATGAATCCGTCCACGGCTGGCATTCGACGTGCCAAAAGATGTTTTTGCGGCAATAATGCTCCCGTGGCTACTTCACCGCATGCGACCAGCGCCGTTTCCGCCAAGCCCGTGGGGGCAGTGCACCCCATTGCCCCCTCGCGCCTGCACGCGCCCAAGGGACGTCCCGACATGGTTCCGCTCGGAACCTGGGTGTGGCTGGCCTCCGAGCTCATGTTCTTCGCGGCCCTGTTCGCCGCCTACTTCATGATCCGGGAGTTCACCACCGGCAACACGCCGGCTGGTCAGGAGAACCTGTTCGCGGCCAACTCGCACCACCTGGGCACCACCTTCGCGGCCGTCAACACGTCCATCCTGGTGCTGTCCTCGGTGGCCTGCCAGCTGGGGGTGATGGCGGCCGAACACGGCAAGGTGAAGCGCTCCGGCGGCCCGCTGAGCATCTTCAAGTGGGGCATGCGCGAGTGGTACATCCTGACCTTCATCATGGGCGCCGTGTTCGTCGCCGGCCAGATCTGGGAGTACTTCACGCTGTTCGGTGAGGGCTTCAACATCGGCACCAATGTCTACTGGTCCGCCTTCTTCCTGGCGACGGGCTTCCACGGCCTGCACGTCTTCGGTGGCCTGATGGCCTTCCTGTTCGTCCTGGGCCGCACCTACATGGCGCGCACCTTCACCCACGAGCAGGCCGTCAGTGCGATGGTGATCAGCTACTACTGGCACTTCGTTGACGTGATCTGGATCATCCTGTTCGCGGTCATCTACCTGCTTCCCAACTAACCCACCCGTACACAGAGAGGCGATCGAAGTGCGATTCCTGTCCTCGCGGCGCAGGCACCCGGCGGCAAAGCCGCTGACCCTGCTGCTCGCCCTGTTCCTGATGGGCGCCGTGTACTCGGTGGTCACCCCCGCTCCGCAGTCGGCCGCCGACGGCAACACCAACCCGCAGGTGGTGCAGGGCAAGGGGTTGTACGACGTCACCTGCTCCTCCTGCCACGGCCTCAACGGTGAGGGCTCCAGCCAGGCCCCGTCGCTGATCGGTGTCGGTGCGGCCGCCGTCGACTTCCAGATGGGCACTCGTCGCATGCCCATGGCGAAGCCGGCCGCCCAGGCCCCGCGCAACAGCGCCCCGGAGTACACCCAGGGTGAGATCGACGCCATCGGCGCCTATGTCGCCTCGCTGGGTGCCGGCCCGGCCGTCCCGGAGGAGAGCAAGTACTCCCCGGCCGGCCTGAGCGACGAGGAGATCGCCCGCGGTGGCGAGCTCTTCCGCACCAACTGCTCCGCCTGCCACAACATCGAGGGTCGTGGCGGTGCCCTGCCGAGCGGCGCCTACGCCCCGTCGCTGCAGGGTGTGTCCTCCAAGCACATCTACGAGGCCCTGCGCACCGGCCCGCAGCAGATGCCGCTGTTCAGCGAGGGTGCCCTGCCTGACCAGGATGTCAAGGAGATCATCGGCTACCTGTCCGCCACCGAGCAGCAGCCGCAGCACGGCGGTCTGGCGTTGGGCGGCATCGGCCCGGTGGCCGAGGGCTTCTGGGGCTGGATCCTCGGTATCGGTGGCCTCGTGCTCGTCGCCATGTGGCTCGCAAAGAAGGGGGCTCGCGCCCGATGAAGTCAACAGATCTTGAAACGACCGGCCCGATGATGGACCAGGTGGAGTACCACCCCATCGCGGATCCCGGTCTGGAAGAGCACGTCGAGCGCTACACCGACGTCGAGCCCGGCAAGGCCGCCCGCGTGGTGCGCCAGATCGTGATGATGCTGGCCCTGTCCATGCTCTGCTCGATCCTGTTCGTGGTGATCTACTTCGCCGTCCCGAAGAGTGACATCCTGCGCTTCGGCCCGCTGCACAGCAATGCCCAGACGGTCCTGCTCGGCCTGACCGGCGGTCTGGCCGTGCTGCTGATCGGCTTCTCCTGCATCCACTGGGCCAAGCAGCTGATGAATGACGAAGAGGTCATCGATCTGCGTCACCCGATTGCCTCCAGCCCCGAGGACCAGGCCGAGATGGCCGAGGCCTGGGCGGCCGGCGTCAAGGACTCCGACATCGGCCGTCGCAAGGTGATCGGCGGCATGCTCGCCGGTGCCGCCGGTCTGGTGGCCATTCCCGCCGTGGTGACGCTGGCCGACATGGGCCCGCACCCCGGCAAGGGCACCCGCGCCGCGACCATCGAGAAGACGGTCTGGGCCGAGGGTGTCAAGCTGGTCAACGACATCACCTTCAAGCCCATCAAGGCCGCGGAGATGGAGATCGGCCAGTTGGTCAACGCCGAGCCCGAGGTGCTGGAGCACCTGATGCACGAGGATCCGGTGGCCTTCAACCGGGCCAAGGCCAAGGCGGCCATCATCATCGTGCGGATGAACCCTGATTCGATCAAGGTGCCCGAGAGCCGCAAGGACTGGCAGGTCAACGGCATCCTGGCCTACTCCAAGATCTGCACCCACGTGGGTTGCCCGATCTCGCTGTGGGAGCAGAAGTCGCACCACCTGCTGTGCCCCTGCCACCAGTCGACCTTCGACCTGGGTGACTCCGGCGTCGTGGTCTTCGGCCCGGCCGCGCGTGCGCTGCCGCAGCTGCCGATCACCACCGATGCCGAGGGCAATCTGGTGGCCCGCAGCGACTTCACCGTCCCGGTGGGTCCCAGCTACTTCGAGCGCGACTCGCGCAAGGATTACAAGAAGGGTGACAACTGATGGCCCGCCCCGCTGACGTCGCCGGGAACTCCGACTCCCTCGAGCCCAGGACGCCCACCCCGAAGCACATCACCGCCAAGCGCGGCGGCGCCTACACCTGGTTCGACGACCGCCTTGGCTTCGCCCGTCTGGGCAAGCACAACCTGCGCAAGATCTTCCCGGACCACTGGAGCTTCCTGCTGGGCGAGATCGTGCTGTACTCCTTCATCGTCTGCCTGATCACCGGTATCTTCCTGACCATCTGGTTCCGGCCGTCGATGACCGAGGTGGAGTACCACGGCTCCTACGCCCTGCTGCGTGGCGTGCCGATGTCCGAGGCGATGGCGTCCACCCTGACCCTGAGCTTCGACATCCGCGGTGGTCTGCTGGTCCGCCAGGTGCACCACTGGGCGGCGATCCTGTTCATCGCCGGCGGTGTGGCGCACGCCCTGCGCATCTTCTTCACCGGCGCCTACCGCAAGCCGCGTGAGCTGAACTGGCTGATCGGTGTCGGCCTGATGGCGCTCAGTCTGATCGAGGGCTTCGCGGGCTACTCGCTGCCCGACGACCTGCTGTCCGGCACCGGCCTGCGCTTCGCCGACGGCCTGATCCGCTCCATCCCGCTGATCGGCACCTGGGCCGAGTTCTTCGTCTTCGGTGGCGAGTTCCCCGGCACCGCGATCATCCCGCGGCTCTACATGGCGCACATCCTGCTGCTCCCGGCCATCCTGCTGGGCCTGGTTGCCGCCCACATGAGCATGATCGTCTACCACAAGCACACCCAGTACCCCGGCCCCGGCCGGACCGAGCAGAACGTGGTCGGCTACCCGCTCTTCCCGGTGTACATGGCCAAGGCCGGCGGCTTCTTCTTCGTCGTCTTCGGCGTCTCGGTGCTGATGGGCGCCTTCATGCAGATCAACCCGGTCTGGAAGTTCGGCCCCTATAACCCGGCCCAGGTCACCGCCGGTTCCCAGCCCGACTGGTACATGGGCTGGGTCGAGGGTGCCATCCGCATCATCCCGAACTGGGAGAGCCACATCGGCGGCACCACGTGGAGCTGGAACATCTTCCTGCCCGGCGTCGGCCTGATGGGCATCCTGTTCACCGCGATGGCGCTGTGGCCCTTCATCGAGCAGTGGATCACCGGTGACAAGGACGAGCACCACCTGCTGGACCGGCCGCGCAATGCCCCGACCCGCACCGCGCTGGGCGTGGCCGCCATGACCTGGTATGCCATGTTCTGGCTGGGCGGTGGCAATGACATCATCGCCACCCACTTCAGCGTGAGCCTGAATGCCATCACCTACTTCCTGCGGGCGGCCGTCTTCATCGCCCCGGTGATCGCCTTCTTCGTCACCAAGCGGATCTGCCTCTCGCTGCAGCGTCGCGACGCCGAGCGTGTGCTGCACGGCTCGGAGAGCGGCATCATCGAGCGCAGCCCGGAGGGCACCTACTCCGAGGCGCACGCGCCGATCAGCGAGGACGAGGCCTTCACCCTGACCCAGCACAAGGAGTACTCGATGCTGGAGGAGGGCGAGGACGGCGTCAGCAAGAAGCGGGCCCGGGCCAGCCGCTTCCTGGTGGGCGACGACATCGCCAAGCCGACCGTAGCCGAGATCGAGGATGCCCAGCATCATCACGACGATCACGACGACGACGTGCCGGCACTGCCCACGCACTGAGCGAGGTCAGAGCCCCAGCAGTAGTCAACGGCAAGGGCGGGGAGCCCCGGGAAACCGGGCTCCCCGCCCTTGCCGTTGTCGAACTGGTGGGGGGTCAGGCCAGCAGCAGTGCGGGCCACAGCCCCAACCAGAGGCTGGGGCCATAGGGGAAGACGTTTCCCAGCGGGTGCGGATGGTGGCGTCGCCACAGCGTCGTCACCAGGCCCCAGGAAACCCCCAGGAGGCTTCCGAACAGCAGGGCCAGGTAGCAGGCCGTCCAGGAGTCGACGGCGCCGGACAGGGCCACCAGGGGAGCGAGCCGGACGTCGCCAAAGCCCAGCCCCGCCCCGAGCCGCCAGACCAGCCAGAACAGGGCCGCGGTGGCCAGCCCGGCCAGGGCTGCCCGCGGCACCACCCCGGGCCCGGCCACCGCGAGCCCCACGCCGGCCAGCACCCAGCACCAGCGGGTGAGCCCCAGCGGCAGGTAGGTGGTCAGCGCGTCGACGCCCACCAGGGCCGCGCCGGGGCCGGCCAGGGCCAGCAGCAGGGGCCACTGGACACTGGGCTGCAGCCCGACGACCGCGCCGGCCACCCCACCCGCCGCGCTCACCAGGGCGACGTGTCGGGCGGTGCCCAGGGTGGCATAGCGGGGCTTGGCCCAGCCGTCGGGTGGCGTCGGCGGCGGCTCGGGCAGGCGGGGGACCACCAGACCCATCGCGAGCCCCGCCAGGGCGGCGCCGGCGGCGCTGCACAGCAGCGGCCCGGCGGGGCTCATGCCGCGGGGATCCGGCTGGGGGCGGCCCCGGGCACCGCCTCCAACTGGTCACAACAGGCCTGGACCCGCAGCAGGGTCAGCCGCGAGCACCGGTGCAGGCGGTCGGTCAGCAATTGGTGCGCGAGGTTGGGGGTGAGGCCACTGACCCGCGCGATCTCCATCGTGTCCAGTCCGGCGTCCTTGGCGAGGGCGGCCAGCCGTCGACCCGCCGCCCGGCAGGCGACCGATTGGTCCCCGAGCCGCAGCAGGTCGTCGGGTCCGACGGTGATCAGGCGCAGGGCGTCGGCTCGACGGATCCGGTCCCGCCCGGGTGGGGCCAGGGCCAGCCGCTGGGCCAGCCGGGCGGGCACCCCGGTGGCCAGCGCCACCACCCGCCAGGGCAGCCCGGTCTGTTCCAGCAGCAGCTGGAAATGGGCGCGGAAGGGTGCGGCGGGGATCCAGTCCTGGTGGGCGGGGCTCGTGGCGGACATCGTCGTTCTCCTCGTGGGGTGGTGGAACAGCACCACCCTTTCGGGTCTCGCGGCCCAGCGCCATGGGTTGGAGAACACGGACAACAAATGGACAACACCCGGACAACACCGGGGCAGATGACCAAGATTTGGCTCCGGCCGGGGCGTGGCGCCGGCCGGTTCCGCGGAATGCTCACGCCAGTTGGTGAACCGGCCGGTGGTGAATTCTTGCCCTCTGGCCTCGACCGAACACGTCGAGCAGAGCAGGGCGCTTTGTGCGCGCTCCGGCGCGACGTTCCGCCTGACGGTTCGCCGGGGGCACCTTCGTGCGTGGTGGCCCCGCGGCGCGAGGAATGCTCGGCCCCAACAAACAGCCGTGGCGCCCGTCCCCATCGGGGAGCGGGCGCCACGGCGTGGTTCAGCGTGGTTCGGTGCCGGGCTGGGTCAGCCCAGCCGTCGGGGTCAGCGCTGCGCGCGGGTGAAACAGGCCTTCTCGGCGGCCTCCACCGAGTTGAACCACACGTCGGCGATGGTGCGCTCGTAACCGGCGGAGTCGCTGGTGTGGAACTTCATCGAGCGCTCATTGCCCTTGATGTCGAAGCCCGACGGCGGCTCCTCGCCCACGTACGCGCCCTCACCGTACTCGTTGAGCACGTTGATGTCCTCAGCGACGGTCTCGGCACCGTTCACCGGGCCACCCTCGGCGCTCATCTGCTCGTGCGGGTTCGGCTCGGACTCCACATCGCGCTGGGCCGGCTGGCCGGGCTCGGTCTCGGCCCGGTCCATGGCCTCGTCCGCCGACGGCTCCTCGGCCACATAGGCGGTGCTGGGCTGGTGAGCGGTCCACGCGTCGTCCTTGCTGGCCAGGAACTGGCGCACGGCCACGGTGACGGCGGCCAGCAGGGTGCCGGCGGCGGCGACCTTGGCGACGGTTCCGCCGACGCTGCGCTTCTTCTTCTCCGGCAGCTCCAGCTCGCCCTTGAGGGCGGCCTTGGCGGCGGCGCTGCGCTTGCTGGCCTCGCTGACGGCGGGGTGATTCTCGGCCTGGTGCAGCAGCTCCATCAGCTGCGGCACCAGATCCTCCTGGACCTTGGCGCGGGCCTGCTCGGCAGCGGGCTGCACCTTCTCGGCAACCGTGTCGAGGTGTGGCTGCAGCTGCTCCTTCTTGGCGGCTCCCACGGCGACGGCCGTGGCGGCCAGCGGGGCAACCTTCGTGGCGGCGGTGTGCTTGGCCTGCTCGGCCAGGGGCGCCACATGCTCGCCGGCATTGCGGCGGGCATGGTCGGCGGCCTTGACGGCCTGGCCAAGGACCGGGTTGGTGACTCCCAGAACCTGCTCCACGAGCTGAACGGCGCGGTCGACGGCCGTACGATCCTCTGCGGCGGCCTCGTGCTTGGGCTTTCGGGTCACGTTTCCTCCGATGTTCGTTGACAGGGCTCGTGATCGAGCACCGCCACCACGCTACCCGGCCGGGGAGCCGCAGAACACGAAATCGTCGGTGGCTCCACCAACAGCGAACAGCTCGGGGTGCCGACGCGCCCGCCCAACCGGATAGTCTCGAGCAGACGGCCCACCCGGGCCCGGCAACGAGAGGACACCCAGTGGCATCCACTGCAACCCTGCACACCAATCACGGCGACATCGTGATCGAGCTGTTCGCCGACCAGGCGCCCAAGACCGTGGAGAACTTCGTCGGCCTGGCCGACGGAACCAAGGAGTACCTGGACCCGAAGACCGGGGAGAAGACCACCGGCAAGTTCTACGACGGCCTGGGCTTCCACCGCGTCATCGACGGCTTCATGATCCAGGGCGGCTGCCCCCTGGGGACCGGCACCGGTGGCCCCGGCTACCAGTTCGGCGACGAGTTCCACCCCGAGCTGCAGTTCAACAAGCCCTACCTGCTGGCCATGGCCAATGCCGGCCCCGGCACCAATGGCTCGCAGTTCTTCATCACCGTCGCGCCTACCCCGCACCTGAACCGTCGGCACACCATCTTCGGTGAGGTCACGGACGCGGCCAGCCAGAAGGTCGTCGACGAGATCGCCACCGTGCCCACCGGCCGGATGGATCGCCCCGTCGAGCCCGTCGTGATCGAGTCCGTCGAGATCGCCTGACGCGCACCAGCCGCCACCGCGGGCCGTCGAGCAATTGGTCGGCGGCCCGCAGTGCGTTCCCTGCGGGGAGTCCCTAGGATCAGGGCATGATCACCGCCATTTCCTTCGTCAAGGCCGACGTGGCCCGCATTCCCGAGGTTGCCCAGGAGATCGCCGCCCTGGAGGGGGTCAGCGAGGTCTACTCCGTCACCGGCGCCATCGACCTGATCGTGATGGTCCGGGTGCGCGACACCGAGGCCGTGGCCGAGGTGGTGGCCGACCACCTCAACAAGGTCCCCGGCGTGCTGGAGACCGAGACCCACATCGCCTTCCGCACCTACTCAACCCGCGACCTCGAGGCCACCTTCTCGCTCGGCCTGTGACCCGCCGGGGAGCCTGAGGGCCCCCACCGAGAGGTGGACCGGCCAGCTCCACTCCCCGTCGACCTCCATGAGACGCACCCCGGGGGTCTCCAGCCAGCCGGCCACCAGCTCGCACTCCTCGATGGTGGCGGCCGGCATGCCGGAGGCAGGCGGCAACACCGTCTCTGCCAGGGCAATCGTCTCCCGCGCCACTCTTTGCGGGACCTCGCCCGGGGCGCTGAGGGCCGCTGCGGCCAGCCGGCCGTGCCGGAAGACGTGGATCTGCCAGCCACCGCCCGGGTCCCGCAGCGCGGCGACGATTTGCGGGCAGCGGGCCACCGAGGCGAAGCGCTGGCCGCGCACGGTGGCCCGTAGGTAGCCGCGCAGCCGCCCCGAGACCAGGTCGGCCTCCTCATAGCGCTGCTGTTCGGCCAGCCGGGCCAGGCGGCTGCCCACCTGGCTCACCACGGGGCGGACATCGCTGGCCATGGCCAGGCGTACCCGCTCCACCAGTTCCGGATAGGCCTCGGCCCCGGCGGTCAGCTCGCACGGCGCCAGACAGCGCGACATCTCGGCCAGGGCGCAGGCCTGGCTGGCGGTGCGCTGGGAGAGCCTACGGGTGCACTGCCGCAGCGGATAGGCGTCGTAGAGCGCCAGCACCGCCTCATCCGCCGCCTGCCGGTTTCCGAAGGGCCCCCAGTACTGGCAGCCGTCGTCCAGCACGCGGTGCACCACCGAGAGCCGGGGGAAGGCCTCCCGGGTGAGTTTGACCCAGACCAGCCGGTCCTGGTTGCGGGAACGACGGTTGTAGCGCGGGGCGTGGGAGCGGATCAGCCGCAGCTCCCGCACCTCGGCCTCGAGCGGGGTCGCGCAGACATGGGCCTCCACCCCGGTGGCGACCCGCACCATCTCCTCCATCCGGCCGCGCCTCTCGGACGCGGTGAAGTAGGTGCGCACCCGGGTGCGGATGTTCTTGCTCTTGCCGACGTAGAGGATCTCCCGCCGGGTGCCCTCGCCGTCGGGATGGTCCGCGTAGAAGCAGTACACGCCGGGGGAGTTGGGCAGGTCCTTGGCCCAGACCCGCTTGGCGCGGCGTTGCGGGGACACCCGGTGTGTGAACTCGGTCAGGTCCTCCAAGGTGTCGACGCCCAGGTTGCCCACCCGCTCCAACAGGCCGTACAGCACGTCCACCGTGGCCCGGGCGTCGGACAGGGCGCGGTGGTTGGGCACGGTGGTGGCCCGGAAGTGGGTGGCCAGCGTGCCCAGCTTGCAATTGGGCACCTCGTCGCGCAGCAGCACCTGCCGGGCCAGGGCGACGGTGTCCACCACGACGTGGCCCGGCCACGGGGTCTCCTGGGCGGCGCAGGCCCGCTTGAGGAAGCCGATGTCGAAGCCGGCATTGTGGGCCACCAGCACGCAGCCCCGGCTGAACTCCAGGAAGCTGGGAAGTACCTGACCGATCCGCGGCTGGCCAGCCACCATCCGGTCGGTGATACCGGTCAGCACCGCCACCACGGCGGGGATGTGGCTGCCGGGGTTGACCAGGGTCTGGAACTCGCCCAGGATCTCCCCACCGCGAACCTTGACCGCCCCGATCTCGGTGATCTGGCTGTCCTCGGAACCCCCAGTGGTCTCGAGGTCCACCACGACGAAGGTCACTTCCCGCAGCGGGGTGCCCAGGTCCTCCAGGCTGGGTTGGCTGGCGCGATAGGCGGCTGTTGTCATGTCCCAGACGCTAGGGGCCGCCTCTGACATTTTTCGGCGGGGGCGGGCCGGGACGGCGTCTGGTCGGCCGTTCGTGATAGGTCCGATCTCGACTAGAATGCGGGTAGCCGATCCACGGCCCCACCCTGAAGACTGGAGAGCAAGCACCGATGAGGCGAATGCTGAGCATTGTGGCGGTGTCCGGTCTGCTTGCCAGCGGCCTGGTCACCGGCCTGCCCGCAGCCCAGGCCGACCCCGAGGCCGTGCGCAAGGCCCAGCAGGACCTGGCCCGGATCGAGGCCGAGGCCTCCGCGATGGATGCCCGCTACATCCAGTTGCAGGCCAGCCTGGACGACGCCACCAGGGCGCTGGCCCTGGCGGACAAGGACCTGGCCGGCCAGAAGACCAAGGTCACCGACCTCAGCAAGAACCTGGGCCAGTTCGCCATGCTGCGCTACCAGACCAGCGGGGTGGACGTCACCACCCGCCTGCTGACCAGCGACGACGATGCCGACTTCCTGAACCAGCTGTCCACCATCCAGACCGTCACCGAGCGGGCCAATGAGCAGGTGCAGCGCCTGCAGCTGGCCCAGGCCGATCTGGCCGCCACCCGGCAGACGGCCGCCGCCACCCGCAAGAAGATCGCCGCGGACAAGGCGGAGCAGGCAACCGTCGCCAAGGCCTACCACCGCAAGGAGGCGGAGGCGAAGGCCGTCCTGGACCGGTTGACGGCCGAGGAGAAGGCCCGGCTGGCCGAGATCGAGCGCAAGAAGGAAGAGGAGCGCAAGGCCAAGGAGGCGGCCGCGGTCAAGGCCGCCCAGGAGCGCCAGCGGGAGCAGCAGGAGGCGGCGGCCCGGGCGGCCGCCGAGGCATCCGCGTCGGCCTCCCCGTCGGCGGAGCCCTCGCCCTCGCCCTCGGCTGAGTCGGCCACCACCACCCCCGCGGCCGCGACGGGCGGCTCCGGCCGCGCCAGCAGCGCGGTGGACTTCGCCCTGGCCCAGGTGGGCAAGTCCTATGTGATGGGCGCAACCGGGCCCGGCGCCTATGACTGCTCCGGGCTGATGCTCACCGCCTGGAACCGGGCCGGGGTCTCGCTGCCGCGCACCTCCCAGCAGCAGATCGGCGTCGGGCAGAGCGTGCCCACCGCGGACCTGCAGCCCGGTGACCTGGTCTTCTACTACCCGGGGATCACCCACGTCGGGATGTACATCGGCAACGGCATGATCGTGCACGCCGCCAATCCGCGCACCGGGGTCAAGGTCTCCCCGGTGGGTTCCATGCCCATCCAGGGAGCCCGCAGAGTAGGCTGACCGGGTGCTGAGCATCGGAATCGACATCGGCGGCACCAAGGTCGCCGCCGGGGTGGTCGATGAGCAGGGGCAGGTACTGCGACGGCTGCTCCGGCCCACCCCGTCCCGCAGCCCCGAAGCCGTCGAGGATGCCATTGTCGAGGTGGTCGAGAACCTGTCCGCCAGCCATTTCGTGGAGGCCGTGGGGATCGGGGCCGCCGGCTGGGTGGACACCGACCAGGCCGTGGTCCGCTTCTCACCCCACCTGGCCTGGCGCAATGAGCCGCTCAAGGCGCGGCTGAACCAACGGATCGACCTGCCGGTGCTGGTGGACAATGACGCCAATGCCGCCGCCTGGGCCGAATTCCGCTTCGGTGCCGGCCGCAATGCCAATGTGATGATCTGCCTCACCCTGGGCACCGGGATCGGCGGGGCCGTGGTGATCAACGGCCGGCTCTTCCGCGGGCGCTATGGCATGGCCGGCGAGTTCGGCCACATGGGCGTGGTGCCGGAGGGCCACTGGTGCCCGTGCGGCAATCGCGGCTGCTGGGAGCAGTACGCGTCGGGAAATTCCCTGGTCCGGGACGCCAAGGCGCTGCTGCGGGAGGGCTCGCCGCGCGCCCAGGCGCTGCTGGAACGGGTCGACGGGGACATCGACGCCCTGGTGGGGCCCGATGTCACCGCGGCGGCGATGGACGGCGACCCGATGGCCACCGAGTTGATCGCCGACGTCGGCACCTGGCTGGGCCGGGGGATCGCGGACCTGGCTGCCGCACTGGACCCGGACCTGTTCGTGATTGGCGGTGGGGTGAGCGCCGCGGGAGACTTGCTGCTGGGACCGGCCCAGCAGGCCTTCGACCGCACGCTGACCGGCCGCGGCTTCCGGCCGCCGGCGCGGCTGGTGATCGCCGAATTCCGCAATGACGCCGGTCTGGTGGGCGCCGCCGACCTGGCCCGGCACTCCATCGACGAGCCGCCGGGCGTGGCCCGCGGCTTCTGGCCGCGCCGCCGGCGTCGGCCCACCCGGCTGGGGGCGAGGCTGCGGGAACTGACCCAGGCCCCGCCGGCCTGAGCGTCGTCTGTGCCGGTCAGGCTCGGCTGCTCACACCCGCGCGCCGTCGTCGT
This sequence comes from Luteococcus sp. H101, assembly GCF_038433155.1. Classification (NCBI taxonomy): domain Bacteria; kingdom Bacillati; phylum Actinomycetota; class Actinomycetes; order Propionibacteriales; family Propionibacteriaceae; genus Luteococcus; species Luteococcus sp. H101. The sequence goes on along the minus strand of NZ_JBCDMW010000014.1, from coordinate 51,553 downwards.
CCGGGTCCCGGGGATGCCGAGGCAGGTTGACGAACAGCAGCACCAGCCCGGCGACGAAGGCCGCCACCGCCCACGGGCCCAGGCCGCGCACCGGGAGACCGAACAGCCCGCCCAGGCCCACCACCACGGCGAAGCCGAGCAGGATGCTGCAGGCCAGCCAGACACCCGTCGGCCTCCCGAGCCGGGGCTGGGGCGGCACGAAGGGCTCGTCGGGCTCGTCCGGCTCGGCCTGCGCCATCGCCTCGGTCAGGTTGAACGGCTCGATCGGCAGTTTCTTCGGCCGGCCGAACTCGGCGGCCATGATCTCCTGGAAGCGGGCGTCGGTATCCTCGGGATCTCGGCTGGTCACGGGTGCCAGCCTATGCGTGCGGCCACGCTGCCCGGGACTGTCGGTGCTTTCCCCTAATCTGTGGGGCATGAACACTCAGCAGGAAGCGCCGGTCCGCCCGGAACCCGCCACCGTGGGTTCCGCCTTGCGTCAGGCCCGTTCCCTGCTGGAGTCGGCCACCGAGGCGGTGCGTCCCCAGCTGTCCGGCCAGGATCTGGTCCCCGCCCAGGGCCCGGCCATTCTGGTCTTCAACCACGTGCTGCCCGTGGATCGGCTGGGCCTGCGCTTCGGTGGCCGCACGGTGCACTTCGTCACCGACGGGGCCAGTTCCGTGCTGCGTCGGCCGGCCGCCAGCCGCACCGAGCAGGTGCGGGCGGCCCGGGCGGTGCTGGACCGGGGGGAGCTGCTGGGGCTCTTCCCTGAGGGCGGACGCTCACCGGATGGCCGGCTCTACCGCGGTGATGTCGCCGTCGCCTGTCTGGCGCTGGATGCGCAGGTGAGCGCCCCGGTGATCCCCGTCGCGGTGCTCACCGAACGCTCCCTGCTGGGCCGGCTGGTGGCCCCGGAGCTGGTGGTGGGGCAACCGGTGGAGCTGTCCCGGTTCGCCCAGGTCGGTGACGACGAGCAGGCGCTGCGTGCCGCCACCGACCTGGTGATGTATGCCCTGATGGAACTCACCGGCCAGACCTACATGGATGTCCCGGTGGCCCGACGTCGGGAAGAGCTGGCCCAGGAGCGACGGGTGAACAGCGCCGCCGCCCGGGCCCAGACCAAGGCCGCGCGGGCCCGGGAACAGGCGGCGGCGCAGCAGCGGATCGCGGACCGGCAGGCGGAGGCAGCCGAGCTGGCCCAGATCCAGGCCGAGGCGGCGCGGGCGGCGCAGGAACATGCCCGGCAGGCCGCCGAGCGCGAGGCCCAGCGGCGTCGGGTGCGCGCCACCCGCCAGCCCACCGTCCAGGACGCCGCGCGGCGGGACCTCGCCCGCCCCATCCCCACCGTCCCCTTCGACGTCGACCCCTCGGAGGTCACCGGCAGGATGGAGCGGATCGAGTGATCAGGGCACTCGCCCAGCCGGACAATGACGTCCTGCACCCCGTCTATGCCGTGACCAACCGGCTGCGCTGGGTGCTGTTGGCGCACGCCCTGGTGGTCAACGCGCTGCGCCTGGACGAGGTGGCGCATCCGGTGGCCCTGCTGCTGGCCAGCCTGGTGATGGTGGCCTGGACGCCGATGATCGGCCGGTGGCAGGCCCGTCAGGCCACCCGCAGCTGGCGGGTGATGCTGGCCGACTTCCTGGTCAGCGCGGTGCTGGTGGCCTCCTCCCGCTGGGTACTGGGCCGCGAGGCCCTGATGGCCAGCTACCAGGCCGTGCCGGTCTACTGGATGGCCGCCGCGCCGCTGGTGCTGGCGGTGCGTCGCGGCCGATGGTGGGGTCTGGCCAGCGCGGTGGCCCTCAGCCTGGCGAAGTTCGTCCAGGAACCCCGCCCGGACTCCCGGGTCTGGGCCTCATTGGCCGTGATGGGGGTGTCGGCCTGGGGGTTGGGCTGCATCGTGGACACGGTGCGGGAGTCCATGAAGGATCGCGACGCCCACCATGCCCGGCTGGCGGCGCTGGCGGAGCGGGACCGGCTGAACCGGATCGTGCACGACGGCGCCCTGCAGGTGCTGGCCATGGTGGAGCGCGAGGGCCCGGAGCTGGGCCCCAAGGGGCAGCAGCTGGCCCAGGTGGCCCGCCAGCAGGAGACCCTGCTGCGCCGCCTCCTGCAGGACCGGGATGTGGACCTGCCCACCGGTCTGCAGCCCAGCCAGACCGACGTAGCGGCCCTGCTGGAGGCGCACGCCAGCGACACGGTGACCGTCTCGGTGATGGCCGGTGAGGCGCCGATCGACGCCGACCGGGCGGTGGAGCTGGATGCCGCGGTCAGCGAAGTGTTGACCAATGTGGCCAAGCATGCCGGCCCGGGGGCCAAGGCGTGGGTGCTGTTGGAGATGGAGGGTGACCAGCTGATCGTCTCGCTGCGGGACAACGGCGTCGGGATGTCCCGGGAACAGGTGGAGGTGGCCTCCACGACTGGCCGGATGGGCATCCATGACTCCATCATGGGACGCATCGGGGACATCGGGGGGGTGGCCGTCGCCCGGTCGCAGCCCGGGCGTGGGGTGGAATGGGAGTTCCGAATTCCGATGGAGGCACAGTGACGACGACAGCCCGACGCCGCGTGATGCTGGTGGATGACCACCCGATGTGGATCGACGCGCTCTCCGAGGACCTGGTGGGGGAGGGTTTCGAGATCGTCGCCGTGGCCAACACCGGGGACCAGTGCCTGCGCCGCGCCCGCGCCACCCGGCCCGAGGTGATCGTGATGGACCTGCGGATCCCCGAACCCGACGGCGCCACCTGCACCGAGATCCTGCTGCGGGAGTTCCCGGACACCCAGGTGCTGGTGGTCTCGGCCTCCGGCGAGCGCGACGACGTGCTGCGTGCGGTGAAGGCCGGCGCCAAGGGCTACCTGGTGAAGTCGGCCTCCCGCGCCGAACTGGTGGAAGGGGTGTTGCGCACCGCCGACGGCGACGCCGTCTTCACCCCCGGCCTGGCCGGCCTGGTGCTGGGCGAGTTCCGTCGGATGGCCACCGTCGCCCAGCAGCGCAACGAGGCCACCCCGCAGCTCACCGCCCGAGAGATCGACGTGCTGCGCCGGGTGGCCAAGGGGATGGCCTACCGGGAGATCGCGGAGGAACTGTTCGTCAGCCACCGCACCGTGCAGAACCACGTGCAGAATGTGTTGCGCAAGCTGCAGCTGCACAATCGCGTCGAGCTGACGCTGTATGCCATCGAGCAGGGTTTCGGGGAGGACCTCGACGCCTGAGCCACGCGATCCGTCGCATGGACGGGGCCGAGCCGCTTGCCGCAGCGCACTATCGTAGGGCGCATGTCTCCCTCTGTTCCCTCGCTGGAAGCCCTGCACGCCCTGCCCAAGGTGCAGCAGCCGACCTATACCGACCCAGCGGAGCTGGACAGCGCCCTGACCACGCTTCGCAAGCTGCCGCCGCTGGTCTTTGCCGGCGAGTGCGACGAGCTGCGCGAGAAGCTGGCAGAGGTGGCCGAGGGGCGCGCCTTCCTGCTGCAGGGTGGGGACTGCGCCGAGACCTTCGACACCGTCACCGGCGACAACGTGAAGGGCAAGCTGCGCGTGCTGCTCAGCATGGCCGTGGTGATGACCTACGCCGGCCAGCTGCCGATCGTGAAGGTGGGCCGGATTGCCGGGCAGTACGCCAAGCCGCGCAGCAAGGACACCGAGACCCGTGGGGAAGTCACCCTGCCCGCCTACCGTGGCGATGCGGTCAACGGTTTCGAGTTCACCCCCGAAGCCCGTCGGCACGACCCCCAGCGACTGCTGCGGGTCTACAACGCGTCGTCGGCCACCCTCAACCTGGTGCGCGCCTTCGTGAAGGGCGGCTTCGCCGACCTGCGCACCATCCACTCCTGGAATGCCGACTTCGTGCGCAATTCCAATGTGGAGACCCGCTACGAGCAGCTGGCCGACGAGATCGAGCGCGCCCTGGCCTTCATGGTCACCACCGGCGTCAGCGACCAGACGCTCTCCGAGGTGGACTTCTACGCCAGCCACGAGGCGCTGCTGCTGGACTACGAGCACGCTATGACCCGGATTGACTCCCGCTCCCAGCTGCCCTACGACACGTCGGGTCACATGGTGTGGATCGGGGAGCGCACCCGCCAGCTGGACGGTGCCCACGTGGAGCTGCTGCGGCACGTGCAGAACCCGATCGGGATCAAGCTGGGCCCCACCAGCACCCCCGAGGATGCCCTGGCCCTGGCCGAGGCGCTGGACCCGGACCACATCCCGGGCCGGATCACCTTCATCACCCGGATGGGCGCCGCCAATGTCCGGGAGAAGCTGCCGCCGCTGGTCAAGGGCATCCAGGACTCCGGCCGCAAGGTGGTCTGGGTGTGCGACCCGATGCACGGCAACACCTTCGAGTCCGCCAATGGCTACAAGACCCGTTCCTACTCCGACGTGGTGGAGGAGCTCAACGGCTTCTTCGACGTGCACGACGAGCTGGGAACCTGGCCGGGTGGCGTGCACATCGAACTGACCGGCGACGATGTCACCGAATGCCTCGGCGGCGCCTTCGAGCTGGCCGAGGCGGATCTGGCCAACCGCTACGAGACCACTTGCGACCCCCGGTTGAACCGCAACCAGTCGCTGGAGCTGGCCTTCATGGTGGCCGAGCGGTTGAGCGACGGGCGGATCAAGCGCCCCAACCTGATCGACGAGTTCCGCAACCTGGACTTCTAGTCGTCACGATCCCCGAGCCTGTCCCATCACGATCCCCGAGCCTGTCGAGGGGTAAGGAAGCACCCACATGATCGACCTGCGTTCCGACACCCTGACCCGACCCACCGACGCGATGCGCCGGACGATGCTGGACGCGCCGGTGGGTGACGACGTCTATGCCGAGGACCCCACCGTCGCCGAGTTGGAGGCGCGTGTCGCCGAGCTCTTGGGGCACGAGGCGGGGCTGTTCACCCCCACCGGGTCGATGGCCAACCTGCTGGGCGTCTGGCTGCTGGTGCCGGCCGGGGCGGAAGTGCTGTGTGACCAGCAGGCGCACATCGTGCGGGCCGAGCTGGGCGCGCACGCCCAGCTGCACGGCATCACGTCGCGCACCTGGGCCACGCCCGACGGGATCGTCGACGCCGCGACGGTGTCCGCCGCGATCGCTCCGGACAATGGCCCCTTCTTGGTTCGCACCGGCGCCATCGAGATCGAGAACACCCACAACTTCGGCGGTGGCACGGTGCACTCGCTGGACACCCTGCGCCAGATCCGACGGGTGGCCGACGACGCCGGGCTGCCGATGCACCTGGACGGCGCGCGGCTGTGGAATGCCCACGTCGCCACTGGCGCCGCGCTGCGGGACTATGGCGAGCTCTTCCAGACCGTCAGCGTCTGCCTGAGCAAGGGGCTGGGTGCGCCGGTGGGGTCGGTGCTGGTGAGCTCCGCCCAGAACATCGCCCGGGCGCGCATCCAGCGCAAGCGGCTGGGCGGCGGTTGGCGCCAGGCCGGAATGCTGGCCGCGGCCGGGCTGTACGCCCTGGACCATCACGTGGAGCGGCTGGCCGACGATCATGCGGCGGCCCGGGCCTTCGCCGAGGCCGTGGCGCTGGCCGCCCCCGGTTCCGTGGAGCCCGAGAAGGTGCCGACCAACATCGTCATCGTCCGCACGGGGGAGCGCCCCGCGGGCGACGTGGTGGCCGCCGCCGCGGCGCGGGGCGTCGCCCTGAGTGCGGTGGGCGCCCATCTGGTCCGCGCCGTCACGCACCTGGACGTGAGCCTCGACGACTGTCGCGAGGCCGGCCGGATCCTGGGAGAGCTGCTCGGCTCCTGACCGGCGCTCTCCGGTGACCGGCCTGCTCAGTTGTGCCCGTCGCCTGGGCCCTCGACCGCACGCCACAGCCGGCTGACCAGCGCCATCACGATCATCCCGACCACCACCGTCGGCAGGATGCCGAAACCCTGGTCATACATCGCCCAGGTCACGGCCACGGTGCAGCCCAGGGCCACCAGGGTCGCCTTCGAGGAGGAGCGCATGGGGCCACCCTCTCATGCCCGGGTGACAGCCTGGTTCACCGTGCGCGACGAACTGTTGGCTTGCTCGAGAATGCGTCGCGGTGCTGCGCCACCCGTCGCCCTACGACGGAAATAACCATCGCAGGGCAACCGTCCAACGAGCAGGGTGTCGGCACACCCGCAGGGCAGCTCAGTCTGCAGCCGGCGGATCCATCGTCACCGAGAGCAGATCCCCGGGCTGGCAGTCCAGGGCGCGGCAGATGGCGGTCAGGCTGGTGAATCGAATCGCCCGAGCCCGGCCATTCTTGAGCACCGAGAGGTTCACCAGGGTGATCCCGGCGCGGTTGGCCAGCTCGGTCAGCGTCATGCCCCGCTCAGCCAGGATTTCGTCGAGGTGGATCTCCACGCCGTGGTCGGCGTCGGAGGCATCGGTGGGGGTCATACGGTGGCGTCCACCTCTTCCCGCAGGGGAATGGACTCGCGGATCACCCGGGCGATGGTCAGCAGGCCGAAGCCGCCGATCATGGTGGCCCAGCTCCAGTGCCAGTGGGCCGGCCAGGCGGCAGCCGGGCTGAACTCGGTCACCAGGTGGGAGGTGACCAGCACCGTGCAGGTGGCGCCGATTGCCTGCAGCCCAACCCAACCGGCCAGGACATACCAGCCCAGCCCTTGCAGGGCGCTGGCCAGTTGGCTGGTGAACAGGCCACCGCGTCGGGCCCGCTTGATCATCCGACGGGTGAGCAGCAGGAAGCCGATCGTCCACAGCAGGTCCAGCAGCACCGGCACGCTGGACAGGGTGCGGTCCGTGGTGGACATCGCCTCCTGGCAGAGCCGGAAACGGTTCGGATAGCCCTGGGTCACTCCGGGGCGCAGGTTCTGCACCCCGTCGGTGCCCCCACCGGAACCACCGATCCACAGCCCGGCCTGCGGCACCTCGAGGCACGGGTGGCTGTTGCCCCAGTTTCCAACCGACGGGTGCCAGCCGAGGAAGGCCGAGCTGACCATGAATGCCACCAGGGCGAACAGCAGTGCCAGGGCCAGCCAGGTGATCAGGTCGATCGGCCCCAGGGGATCCCGGCGTCGCGGCGGTGTGGTGAAGACCCGTGCTGACATGGCCCATCCTTATCGATAGTCGGTATTAATGACAAACGATAAGTCTGCGATGCTGGCTGGTCAAGGCCGCTGGCAGTGAAGCCGGACAACAAACGGACAACATCGGGACAACACCCACGACGAGTCTTCCTGCGCTGCCCGATCTACGGTGGTTTGGAGGGAGGGGAGGCAATGGACGAAGTGGGAGATCACTGCCGAGGGCAGGTGTTCAGCCGGGCTGGCCGTTGTGCTGCACCGGCGGGGTGCATACCCTCATGGTGAGGCCGATGAAGTATCGGGATCTGGCGCGCCTGCTGGCCGAGGCGGGGTTCAGAGCCTCGCCCGGGAAGGGCGACCATGAGAAGTGGGTGAAGGGATCGGTTCAAGTGGTCATCACCCGTAGTTGAGAGGTGTCACCCGGGTTGGTCCGCAAGGCGCTGCGCGCCATCGAAGCGACGGAGGGAGGGGTATGACAGAGATCGTCGCGACAGCACACCGTTGGGACGGAGGCTGGGAACTCCAGCTCGACGGGGATGTCATCAGTCAGGTGGGGACTCTGGACCGCGCCGAACAGCAGGTTCGTGACTATCTGGACACCGTCGACGAAGCAGAGGATCACGCCGACTGGAAGGTCACCATCCTTCCCCAGATCGGTGAGTTCAGTACACGTGTGAGTGAGGTGTGTCGGGCCACTTCGGATGCCGCCGCCCTGACCAGCACGGCCGCTCTGGAGGCTCGCAGCGTTGTCCGGGACCTGCGCGAGGCCGGCTTTCTCCGTGACCGACACGGCCGCGATCCTGGGGGTCTCCCGGGCGCGGGTCAGCCAGTTGGCGCACGGCTGACCCCTCGACAGGGCCGCACCGGGCAGCAAGACTGGGGACATGCAGATCACCCATTGTGGACATTCCGCAGTACTGGTGGAGACCGCCGCGGTCCGGGTGCTGATTGACCCGGGCAACTTCTCCGACGCCTGGCACGGGCTGACGGACCTCGACGCGATCCTGGTCACCCACCTGCACCCCGACCACGCGGACCCGGAGCACCTTCCCGTGCTGGTCAGCGCAAATCCCACGGCGAAGGTGTTGACCGAACCCGGCGTGCTGGAGACCGTCGACCTGGCCGGCCGCGGCGAGGGGATCAACGCCGACAGCTCCGTGCAGCTGGGCGCGCTGACGGTCTCGGCGGTCGGCGGCACCCACGCCGTGATCCACCGCGACATCCCGATGATCGGCAATGTCGGTCTGGTGCTGGAGGCCGAGGGTGAGCCCACCTTCTTCCACCCCGGCGACTCGCTGGCCACCGTGCCGGCCGGAATCGACGTGCTGGCCATCCCCGCCTACGGCCCGTGGGCGGCGATGAAGGAGACCGTCGACTTCGTCCGCGACGTCGACGCCACCCAGGGCTTTCTGATCCACGACGGCCTGCTCAACGAGCGCGGCTGGAACCTGTCCTTCAACCGGCTGGGGGAGATGGGCAACACCACCATCACCGACCACCGCGACCGGCAGCCCTGGACCGTCTGAGGCCGACTCCCGGGATCAGACGATCCAGATGGTGACCGTCTCGCCCTTCTTCACCTTGTCACCCGCGGTGGGGTAGCTGGCCTGCACCTTGTCCTCCCGGACCGCGTGCGGGGTGACGTGCACCACCTTGACCTGCAGCCCGGCCTGGTTGAGGGCGGTGGCCGCCTCACTCTCGGTCCGGCCGTTCAACCCGGGGACGGTGACCTTCTCCGAACCCTTGGAGACGGTCAGGGTGATGGTCTGGCCCAGTTTGCCCTCACCGGAGTTCGGATTCTGGGAGATCACCTTGCCCTGGTTCACGTCGTCGGAGAGCTGCTCGGTCACCCTGACGGCGAAGCCCGCCGTTTCCAGCGAGCGGCGCGCGGTCTCCACGGTCTTGCCGGTGTAGTCCCGGATGGTGACCGGGCGCTGGCCCTTGCTGACCACCAGACTGATCTTGGCGCCCCGCTTCAGCTCGGTGCCCGGGGACTGGGAGACCGTCGCGATGATCCCCTGCGGCACGTCGGAGGAGTAGTCCTCCCCGACGGTGCCGACGCTCAGACCGGCCCCCTCGATGGCCTTGCGGGCCTGCTCCAGATTCATCCCCACCACCGACGGCATGAGGTGTCGCTCCGGGCCGCGGGAGATCCAGGCGGTCACCGTCGAGTCCTTCGCCACCTGGTCCCCGGCGGAAGGCTCGGTGCGGATCACCCGTCCCCTGGGTACGGTCTCCGAGTAGGCCTGCTCCACCTGCAGGCCCAGCCCATTGGTCCGGGCCAGCGCGATGGCCTGCGCCTGCTGCTGGTTGGTCAGGTCCGGCACCGCCTGGTACTGGGTGCGGGTGAACCACCAGGAGCCGAAGGCCAGGGCGGCGGTCAGCAACAGCACCACCAACACCAGTGCCAGGCCACCACGGCGGCGACGTACCCGGCGGCGCCGTTCCGCGTCGTGATCAACCGCGGAGGCGCCCGACGGCATCGGCGCCCAACGCTGGGAATGGGGCGAGATCGGGCTGTATGGGTTGGAGGTCAGGGGGGCGGCCGGGCTCGGCGGCCCGTAGTGCTGCGCCGGCGCGTACTGCACCGGTGGCAGGTCAACCCGGGTGGCCGGCGAGGCAGGATGCGCAGGGGAGGCCGGGTAGAGCGGCGACGCCGGCGTGGCGGGGCGGGCCAGCACCGTGGTCGCCTCGGCATCCGGCTGGACGACGGGGGCCTGGGCTGCGGCCTCGCCACGGGTGATCGACTCGCTCATCCGGCGGGTCAACGCCGGGTCGTCCAGGATGCCGTGGCTGAGTGCCCGCCGGGCCTCGCGGACCAGCCGGAGCAGCTCCCGGCCGTCGGAGGGCCGCTCGGCCGGGGTGCGACGAGTGCAGGCCACCACCAAGGCGTCCAGATAGGGCGGGATCACCCGGCGGGAGTCCATGGAGCGCGGATCGTTGCCGGCCAGCAGCGTGGACGGCGCCGGGATGTCATTGTGCACGTGGCTGTAGGCCACCTGGATCGGGGTCTCGCCGGTGTGCGGCTTCTTGCCGGTGAGCATCTCGAACAGCACGACGCCGGCGGAGTAGACGTCGCTGCGGGAATCCGCCCGGCCGGTGGTGACCAGTTCCGGCGGCAGGTAGCTGACGGTGCCGATCAGCAGGCCCTGGGTGGCGGTTGCGGTCTGGTTGGTGACGGCGCGGGCCAGGCCGAAATCGGCCACCTTGATCTGGCCGCGGTCACTGATCAGCACATTTTCCGGCTTCACATCCCGGTGCACCAGGCCGGCCTCGTGCGCGCTGGACAGGGCGCTGGCGATGTCCTCCAGCGCATCCAGGGCGCGCAACGGGGGCAGCGGCGCCTCCCGGGTGATCACGTGCCGCAGGGTGCAGCCGGTGACGAACTCCATCACGATGTAGGGCCGGCCGCGGTCGATTCCCTGGTCGAAGACGCTGACCACGTGGGGATTGCTCAGGGTGGCGGCGGAGCGGGCCTCCCGGTCGAACTTGCGGGCAAATTCGGCGTCGTCGCCCAAACCGTCGTGCATCACCTTGATGGCGACGGTGCGCGCCAACCGTCGGTCCTGCGCGCGGTAGACGGTGGCCATGCCGCCACGAGCCAGCTTCGCCAGGATCTCGTAGCGACCGTCCAGCACGCGGCCCACCAGCGGGTCGCCAACGCTCGTCGCGGTCACAACAGCTCCAAACACGGTCGGGGAAGGAAGGCCGTGTCAGCCCCCGGGGCCAAAGACCCTCTGGGTGAAGTGTAGGCGTCGCGGCGGCCAAAACGGAGCCAGGCCCCTCCCGCGCGCCCTATTCTGGCGGGGTGACTGCTCTCATGGGACTGACCAGCCGCCTGAAGGTGGCCAAGCTGCACCTGATCACCGACGTGCGCTCCCGGCAGGGGGATTTTCGCGATTTCGTGGTGGAAGCGCTGCGCGGCGGGGTGGACCTGCTGCAGGTGCGCGACCCCGACGCCAGCCCCGAGGAATTGCTGGCCGCCTTGGAGATTGCCCAGAGCGCCGCGCTGCAGCTCAATGCCACCGTGGTGGTGGGCAATGACCTGGCCGTCGCCCAGCGCTTCGGCGCCGACGTGGCACACCTGGGGGCCGCCGACGAGTCCATCCTCGAGGCCCGCAAGGCCCTGCCCGAGCATGCCCTGGTGGGGCGCTCGGTGCACTCGGCGGCCCAGCTGGCCCGGGCCCAGGCCGACTACCTGCTGGTGGGCCCGGTCTTCGGCGGCTCCCGCGACGGCGTCGACTTCCCCGGGCTGGAGCTGGTCCGCGAGGCCGCCACGGCGGAGCCGGTGACGGACCGCGAGGCCACCCCGTGGTTCGCCGTCGGCGGGATCAACCCCAGCACCATCCAGCAGGTGATCGAGGCCGGCGCGCTGCGGGTGGCGGTCTCCTCGGCCATCACCGCCGCGTCGGATCCGCAGGCCGCCGCAGCCGCTCTCAAGCAGACCCTGCAGCAGGCCTGGGACGCCCGCCCGGAGATGGCGGGCTACGCCATCGGCGCCTTCAACCCCGGCACCGCACGATTCATCGAGCCCGAGAACCGGGGCGACGCCCGATGACCCACCCCTTCACCCCCGAGGAGACCCCGGGCCGACGCGTGGTGGTGGACCTTGACCATGAAGACCTGCGGCAGAACCTGGCCCGGCTGGGGGATGCGCTCGGGCTGCCGGCCGGTCAGGAGGTCAGCCTGGACAGCCTGACCGACGCCCTGCGCGGGCTGACCGAGCCGCTCAGCCTGGTGCTGGTGGGCTGGCAGTACCTGGCCGTCGAGGACCCCGGCGCCTGGGCGGCGCTGCGTGCGGTGCTGGACCGGGCCGTGGCCGCCAATGACCAGCTGCAGGTGGTGCACGGCCCGATCACCCGGGAGGGGAATCCGGCGGCGCTGCAGTAGCCGCCTGGTCAGTGGTCCCGACGGACGCAGGCCTCGGCCAGCGCCGCCAGCGCCACCCGACCCTCGTCGGTGACCGACGCCTGCTCCAGCGCGGCCATGGCCTGCTCGAAGGCGGCGTCGATGGTGGATTCGACGGCCTCCTTGGCGCCGCTGGCGGTGATGATCTGCCGCCCGCGCTCCACCTGATCCCGGGTGAGGTCGGCGTCGCCCAGCATCGCGTCCAGCTCGGCGGCCTGGTCCGCGGGCGCCTTGGCCAGGGCGTGCGCCACCAGCACGGTGCGCTTGCCTTCCCGCAGGTCGTCCCCGGCTGGCTTGCCGGTCAGTTGCTCGTCGCCGAAGATCCCCAGCAGGTCGTCGCGGAACTGGAAGGCCCGGCCGATCGGCGAGGCGAACCGGACCAGCTGTTCCAGCAGGGTGGCATCCGCCCCGCCCAGCGCGGCGCCGAACTGCAGCGGACGCTGCACGGTATAGCGGTTGGTCTTGTACTCCACCACCCGGTTGGCGGTGGCCAGGGCCTGCTCCAGGTCGGCGGTGGCCGGCGCGGACTGGGCGATCACGTCCAGGAACTGGCCGCAGGTCACCTCGGTGCGCATCGCCTCGATCAGCGGGCGGCTGGCCGCCAGCCGCCCCGCGTCCAGCCCGGAATTGGCCAGCAGCTCCTCGCTCCAGACCAGCAGCAGGTCTCCCAGCAGGATCGCCCCCGCCCGGCCAAAGGCCTCCGCGGAACCCCGCCCGCCACGCTGGCGGTGCAGTTGTTCGAACTGGCGGTGGGCGGCCGGCACCCCGCGTCGCACATCCGAGGCGTCCATCACGTCGTCGTGCATCAGGGCGCTGACATGCAGCAGGTCCAGGCTGGCGGCGGCCCGCACCAGGGCGTCGGGATCATCCGGGGTGCCGCCGGCGGCCACCCGGCCCCAGTAGCAGAAGGCCGGCCGCACCCGCTTGCCGCCGCCGGTGAAGACCTTGGCCAGCTCCAGCGGCAGGTCCAGCTCGGCACCGATCCCGGACACCTCGGTGCGGCGCTGGTCCAGGAAGGTGGTGATGGCGGTGCCGACGGCGGTGCGGAAGTCCGCGCCCGCGGGATCGGCGGGGGAGAAGGGGTGCTCAGCAGTGGCCACGCATCGAGCCTACTGGGGGCCGAAGCGTGTCCACGAACCGACGGCTGGACGGTGCGCATTCCCGGCACGTCTAGGGTGAAAAGCATGTCTGTGCACCGCCCCACCATCGCCGAACTCCTCGCCACAGCCCAGCGTCCGCTGTTCGGTTTCGAGTACCTGCCGCCCCGCGAGGAGTCCGAATATGACCGGACGTTGGCGGCCGTGCAGCGGCTGGAACCGCTGCACCCGGACTTCGTCTCGGTGACCTATGGCGCGGCGGGCACCAACCGGGAGCGCACCGTGGAGACCACCCGGCAGATCGCGGCCACCTCCAGCATCCCGGTGATCGGCCACCTGACCTGCTCCTCGCAGAGCCGCAGCCAGCTGGAGGGAGTGATCGACGCCTATGCCGAGGTGGGGGTGCGGCACGTGCTGGCGATCCGCGGGGACATGCCCGGCGGCCCCACCGTGCCGTGGGAACAGCACCCCGAGGGGCTGGCCAATGCCACCGAACTGGTCCGGCTGGTCAAGCAGCGCGGGGACTTCTGCGTCGGTGTCGCCGCCTTCCCCGATGTACACCCGGAGAACCGCGACGCGGACCTGGATGCCCGGATCCTGGTGGACAAGTACGAGGCCGGCGCCGAGTTCGCCATCACCCAGCTGTTCTTCAATCCCGACGCCTATTTCGACCTGGTGCAGCGGGTGCGACGGATGGGCTGCCCAATCCCGATCATCCCCGGGCTGCAGCCCATCACCAGCCTGAAGCAGGTGAAGTTCTTCGAGGAGCTGTCCGGTGCGCCGGTGCCGGAACAGGTGAAGCTGCGCCTGGCCGAGGCCGACGGGGACCCGGCCCGGGTCCGGGAGATCGGCTCCCGGATTGCCAGCGAGATCGCCGTCACCCTGTTGCGCGGCGGCGCCCCCGGGCTGCAGTTCTTCACCCAGAATCGCTCGGTGGCCACCCGGGAGATCTTCGCGATGCTGCTGGAACGCCGCTGGTGAGCCGGGCGGCGGTCACCGCCCAGCCCGCTCAGCCCAGCACGGCCCGCCAGGCGCCCGGACGTCCGTCGACGTCCAGGATGGTCAGCCGCTGCGTCGGGCGGGTCAGGGCGACGTAGAGCACCCGCTCCCGGCCGGGGGTCTCGGCCACGATGTCATCCGGGCTGACCACCAGCACCCCGTCGTACTCCAGACCCTTGCTCTCCAGCGGGGTCACCACGACGCACCGTTCCAGGTTGGCCACCAGCTCCGGCTGGGCGGAGGCCTGGCGGCGCACCTGGCCCATCAGTGAGGGCGGGACGATGATCCCGATGGTGCCGTCCACCTGTTCGGCCAGCGTCGCCACCTGTTCGCCGATCGCGGCCATCAGGCCCGGCCGTTCGGTGACGGCCAGCAGCGGCTGGTTGCCGGTGGAACGCACCGCCTCCGGCAGGTCGGCGTCGGGGAAGACCGGGGTGATCACCTGGGCCGCCAGCTGGAAGACCTCGGCGGGGGAGCGGTAGTTCTTGGTGAGCCGGAAGGTGCGCTGCGGCGCGGAGCCGATCAGCTCCCGCATCACCTGCTCGGTCTCGGCCGGCACCGGCCACGACGACTGCGCCGGGTCACCGACCAGGGTCCAGGAGGCCTGCGGTCCGCGGCGGCGCAGCATCCGCCACTGCATCGGCGTGATGTCCTGCGCCTCGTCCACCAGCACGTGGGCGTAGGTGTTGTGCGGCTCGTCGTCCAGGCTGTCCTCGCGCTCGTCGCGCAGCAGGTCGGCGGTGGTGACGATCTCGGCCACCTGGTCCAGACCCTCCAGGAAGAGCGGCTCGTCGGCTTCGTCGGTGCGCGGCGCGGGGCCGATGATGCTGACCAGCTCGTCCAGCAGGGCGACATCGGCGACGGACCAGCCGGCCCGCTCATCGGTCTGGGCATAGCTGGCGGCCAGCGCCCGGCACTCCAGCTCGTCCAGCAGGTCCCCGGCCACGCGGCGCAGCAGGTCGGCGTCGGCGCACCGGGCCAGCACCCGGGGCGCGGACAGCATCGGCCACCAGGCATTCATCGCCATCTGGAAAGCAGCCTGGCTGGTGACCGCATCCTCGAACTGGTCGCGGTCCAAGTCATGGTCGTCGGCCGGGAAGCGGCTCCACAGCGCGTTGACCGCGGCCTGCTCGGCCACCTGCCGGGAACGGTTGTTCTTGTGGCTGGCCAGCAGGTCGGCGCGCATCCGGCGCAGCTTGTCCGGCTTCAGGGTGAGCACCTCGCCCTTGACGGTCACTCGCAACTGCAGGTGCTCGTCGGTCTCGACGGCGGGAGAGACCACCAGCCGCTTGAGCAGCGGCAGCATCCGCAGCGAGCCCTTCAGGGTGGCGGCCTGCGCCTGGTCCACCCGGTCCACCGCGGTGCGCAGCACGTCGCTGGCCACCGAACCGATCGACTTCAGCGTCACCGAATCCTCGCCCAGGCTCGGCAGTACCCGCTCGATGTAGTTCATGAAGACGCTGGACGGGCCCACCACCAGCACCCCGCCCTTCTCCAGCCGCTTGCGGTTGGAGTAGAGCAGGTAGGCGGCCCGGTGCAGCGCGACGACGGTCTTGCCGGTGCCCGGACCGCCGGCGATCACGGTCACGCCCTGGTAGGGGGCGCGGATCGCCTCGTCCTGCTGCGCCTGGATGGTGGCGACGATGTCCTTCATCTGGTGACCGCGGGCCCGGCTGAGGGCCGCCATCAGGGCGCCCTCGCCGATCACCGGCAGCTCGGTGGGCACCGAGTCGTCCAGCAGGTCGTCCTCGATCCCGATCACCCGGTCATCGCGGCAGCGCAGCACGCGGCGGCGGATCACGCCCATCGGATTGTTGGCGGTGGCCCGGTAGAAGGGCTCCGCGGCGGGCGCCCGCCAGTCGATCACCAGCGGTTCGTAGTCGTCATCCCGCACGCCGATCCGGCCGATGTAGCGATGCTCCTCGTCGCGCAGGTCCAGGCGGCCGAAGACCAGGCCCTCGTGCTCCGCGTCGAGCACCGCCAGCCGTTTCGCGGCCTGGAAGGCGAAGGCGTCACGCTCGAACAGGGCGGTGCCGTCCTCCTCCCGCATCCAGTTGCCGCGGTCGGTGACGAACTTGTTGCGGCCTTCGGCCTCCACCTGCTTGGCGGAGGCCGTGGCGACCTCGAGCTGGGCGTGCACGCGGTCGACATGGCGCTGCTCGACGGCCAGTTCACCCTCCAGCAGGGCCTGCTGGTCGGTGGTGGTCTCGGGGCGCTGCGGATCGGTCAAGGGGCTATTCCTCACTGAAGACTTGCCTGACCACTTTACGCTACCGACGCGCGGGTCGAGCCTGCCGTCGGGGCGGCGGAGGGGTCCGGTTGGTGGGACGAATGTCCTCCCCGGTGAGCTCCTCGTGGATCTCGTAGGCAGCCAGCGCTGCGCTCAACAGTTCGCCCCACGGGTCCGGCCCCGCATGGCTGGCCGACGAGGCCTGCCAGCGCCGCTGGTCGATCTTCAGCTTGGGGCGCTGCTGCCAGTGCTTGAAGCTGGTGGGTGCCAGCCCCCAGGACAGGTCCGGCCGGGGGTGGTTGTGGTCGTGGATGGTGACCAGCACCCGGCCGTCGGGCAGCGGGCGGTGCCAACTGACGACGGGATTGCCGGCGCCGTGGTCCACCACCTCCACGATCCCGCGGGTGATCCGGGGGTCCTCGGGGCAGGTGGCCAGCGGAGCCAGTTCATCGTCGAGGGCCTCGGTGAGTTCGTGCCGCACAGTGGGGGCCATCGCCGGGCGGCCGATGGTGCGGCCGAAGAGCCCCACCGGCTGGTGGGGGATGGTGTCCAACAGCACGTCGGCGTCGGTGGCCGGGGCGGGGGTGATGTCCGAGAGGTCCGGGAGGCCGGAACCCAGCAGGGGTGCGGGGGCGCCGATCCGTTCCACCCCGCGCAGCTCCAGCCGTTCGGCCAGCAGGTCCACCAGCCGGGAGGCGCGCTGGCTGTGGCCGGCTTCATCCACCAACTGCCAGTGGCTGAACCGACGGTGGATGGCCAGCCGCACCGCCAACAGGGCGGGATTGCGGCCCGGCAGGGCGCCGGCCAACAGGCCCTGACTGCGGATGATCCGGGCCAGGTGGGGGTTTCCGGGGCGCTCGGCCAGTTCGTCCAGGGTGGTCTTCGCGGCCAGGGCATCCCGGGTGGCCCGGGTGAAGCTCTCCTCGTCAGCGGGCTCTTCCAGCCCCACCCGGCGCAGCTGCTGCCACAGCTCGTCCAACTCGTCCAGCAGGGCGGTCCAGCGCTGGGCGGTCCCCTCACCGAAGGCCTCCCGGACCGCCTGGTGCTGGGCGCCGCGCTCGCTGGGCAGCACGAACTGCCGGCCGTCGGCGAAGCGGTGCACCTGCTCCGGGGCGGGCACCAGCCGCAGGCCGTGCCGGGTCAGTTCCGCGTCGAAGGCGCGGCCGGACTTCTTGAACAGGTCCCGCCAGGTGGCGGGCAGGCGCACATGTTGTGGCAGCTCGTCGGCCTCCACCCCCAGGTGGGGAAGGCTGGCCCAGTGCCCACCGTCGGGCAGGCCGTCGGCGTCCAGCACGACGTGGTGCCCGGCCTTCGCCAGCCGGGCGGCGGCGGCCATCCCGGTCAGGGTGGCGCCCCGGATCAGGATGGTGGCGGGGTCCAGGTGCATGCGGGCCAGCCTAGTTCGTGCGCGGAGGCAGGCTCACCACTCCAGCACCAGCAGGTGGGTGCCGACGGCGGCATTGGTGATCACGCAGTGGGCCTGGTCCTCCGCGATGAACAGGGAGCGGGCGATCAGGGTCACCTCGCCGGTGGCCGGGTCGGTGAAGCTGCGTTCGATCCGCCGCGGCGGGGCCCCGGCGAAGTGCACCTCCAGCACCAGCAGGTCGGTGACCGCCGGCACGGCCCGGCCCACTCGGGTGGTGGGCTGGCCGCCGGGGCCGTAGTCGCTGCGCTGACTGGTGAGGACGGACTCGCCACGCCGCAGCGGGCGGGGGAGCTTGACCTCGGCCAGGGTCAGCCGGTCCTCCGGGGTGCGGAAGTTCTGCATCGTCATCCCCGACAGCGGCTGGATGGTGGCCTTCTGGCCGGGCTCGGCCTGGACCACCGAGGTCCAGCCGTCCACCTGGTCCGCCTCGGCCCGGGAGACCTGGGTGGTGATGGTGTGGGTCTCGATGTGGTCGGCGCCGATGTAGGAGACGTCGTGCACCATCACCCGTCGCCAGTTCTTGGCCTGGGTTCGGGTGATCTCCTCCAGGTCCGCGGGCAGGTATTCGGCCTGGGGCAGCAGTTCGCTGATGCTCTTCCAGCCGGAGTCCCCGCTCATGGCGCCCAGCAGGTCCCCGGGGGGCAGACCAAGGATCACCTCCAGCGCGCTGATCACATTCTGTGAGCGGGCGCGGGCCGGGCGGGAACGGCCGGTGGCCCAGTAGCTGAGCGTCGCGGTGGAGACCTTGAGGTCCTGGGCGGCCAGCTTGCTCTGGATCCGGTGCAGGGAAAGGCCCCGCTGCGCGATCGCTGCACTCAAACGGTCGGCGAAGGGGTTCGACGAGGAGGAGGGGTCTCGTCGGCCAATCGGCGGGGGCTCGGTCATGGTGATGCCAATGCTGTCATACCCCGGGGTGCTTTACATGTCAGCTACTTCCGTGCGGGGTTGATTTCTTGTCAGTGGCGGCGCCTATAGTGGTTTCTGCTCGAAATCATGTTCGAATCAACCGTCGTGGGAGGCGCCATGCGCAGATGTGATGACCCCATCGAGGTGCGGCTGGGACCCGTCGGGGGCGACGAGGGTCCGGGCCAGTTCCTGTGGCGCAACCGGCTGTGGCGGGTGCTGGAAGTCCAGCAGCGCTGGATCGAGTCCGGCAGTTGGTGGGAACACGCCGAAGCCGGCAGCGATGACCTGCTGCGGGAGCGCGAGGTCTGGCGGGTGGAGGCGGCCAATGGCCGGGCCGGCAGCCGCGGCGTCTACGAGCTGGCGCATGCCCTGGCCGACGGCAGTTGGCGGCTGCGCACCGTCGTGGACTGAGGAGCCGGCATGGATCCCTTCGTCCACCTCCGGGTGGCCTCCGGCTACTCCCTGCGGTACGGCGCCAGCCACCCCGGGGAGCTGGTGGCGGCCGCTGCCGCGCAGGACATGGACAGCTTGGCCCTGACCGACCGCGACGGGCTCTACGGCGCGGTCCGCTTTGCCAAGGCCTGCCTGCGCACCGGGCTTGCCCCCA
Source organism: Luteococcus sp. H101 (assembly GCF_038433155.1). Taxonomy (NCBI): domain Bacteria; kingdom Bacillati; phylum Actinomycetota; class Actinomycetes; order Propionibacteriales; family Propionibacteriaceae; genus Luteococcus; species Luteococcus sp. H101. The sequence continues at coordinate 32,369 of NZ_JBCDMW010000014.1, read as the reverse complement.
TCGTGGGGGTGGACCTGGCGGTGCCCTTCACCGACGGCCGACGGCCTGCGTCCAGTCACCGACGCACCGCGGCCCGGGGCGGCCAGCTGCGCGACCCCCGGCTGCCCCGGGTGGTGGCCACCGCCACCTCCCGGACGGGCTGGGCCAGCCTGTGCCGGCTGGTCACCGACACCCACCTGGCCGGGGAGCGCGGCCGGCCGGTAGCCAGCCCGGAGCTCTTCGCCCGGCATGCCGACGGCGGGGACCTGCTGGTCAGCCTGGGCGCGGACAGCCAGTTCGGGCTGCACGTGGCCGCCGGCCGGGCGGACCTGGCCCGCGACGAGCTGCGCCGCTGGCTGGACCTGGTGGGGCCGGAGCAGCTGCAGGTGGCGGTCACCCACCACCAGGTGGGCGGCGACGGGGTGACCAGCGCCCGGCAGGCCGGCCGGATGCTGGCCCTGGCCGATGAGCACCGGTTGACCGCGGTGCTGACCAACCAGGTGCGGATGGCCGAACGTGGCCAGGCCGCCACCATCGACGTGCTGGACGCAGCCCGCCGGCGGGTGCCGCTGGATGCGCGCAATGTGGACCGGCGCAATGCCGAGGCCCACCTCAAACCCGGCAAGCAGATGTTGCGGCTGGCCGAGGAAGTGGCCCGGTTGGCCGGCCGGGGCGAGCGCGGTGCGGAGCAGCTGCTGGCCGACACCCGACTGACGGCGCTGCGCTGCCGGCTGGACCCGCGGGCCGACATCGGGCTGGGGGAGCTGCACCTGCCCGAGTTCGAGACCCTGGGCACCAGCGGCGACGAGGCGATGGCGGAGCTGCGGGCCCGGTGTGAGGCCGGCGTCGCCGAGCGCTATGGCCGGCTGACCGACGCGGTGCGCGCCCGGCTGCACGAGGAGCTCGCCGTGATCGGCCAGCTGGGCTATGCCGCCTACTTCCTCACCGTCGCCCAGGTGGTGGGCATGGTCCGGGAGCTGGGGATCCGGTGCGCCGCCCGCGGTTCCGGCGCGGGCAGCCTGGTCAACTACCTGTTGGGGATCTCCGGCGTCGACCCGCTGGCCTACGGGCTGGTGATGGAACGCTTCCTCTCCCCGCTGCGCCAGGCCCTGCCCGACATCGACCTGGACGTGGAATCGGCCCGGCGCACCGAGATCTACGAGCGGGTGCTGGCCCACTTCGGCGGGCAGCGGGTGGCCTGCGTCGCCATGGTGGAGACCTACCGGGTGCGGCACGCGGTGCGGGATGTGGCCGCGGCGCTCAGCCTGCCGCCCGCCGAGGCCGACGCGATTGCCAAGGCCTTCCCGCACATCCGCGCCCGGGATGCCCGCAAGGCGCTGCGGGACCTGCCCGAACTGCGCGCCGCCGGGCTGGCCGAACCCCGGCTGGAGGTGCTCTTCCGGCTGGTGGAATCCCTGGACGGGCTGCCCCGGCACGTCGCGCTGCACCCCTGCGGGGTGATCCTGAGCGACACCACCCTGGCCCAGCGCACCCCGCTGGAGGCCAGCCACGGCGGTTTCCCGATGAGCCAGTTCGACAAGGACGACGTGGAGGACCTGGGCCTGCTCAAGCTGGACGTGCTGGGGATCCGGATGCAGTCCGCCATGGCGCACGCCCTGGGCGAGTTGGAGCGCACCACCGGCAGCGTGCCCGACGTCGATTCCCTGGCGCCCTTCGACGACCCGTCGGTCTACCGGATGATCGGGCACGCCCAGACCCTGGGCTGCTTCCAGATCGAGTCCCCCGGGCAGCGGGAGCTGGTGGGCAAGTTCGGCCCCAGCACCTTCAACGACGTGATCATCGACATCTCGCTGTTCCGGCCCGGGCCGGTGAAGTCGGACATGGTGGTCCCCTTCCTCAATGCCCGGCAGGGCTGGACGCCGCCGAAGTACCTGCATCCTGATCTTGCACCGGTGCTGGCCGAGACCGGCGGGGTGGTGGTCTTCCATGAGCAGATCATCAAGATCATCTCGGTCATGACCGGGTGCAGTCTGGCCCAGGGGGACGAGGCCCGACGGGCCCTGGGCAGCCCGGCCGGCCAGTTGGACGTGAAGGACTGGTTTGTCCCGCTGGCCCGGCAACGCGGCTACTCCGTCGAGCTGGTGGAGCGGGTCTGGCAGGTGCTGGAAGCCTTTGCCAGCTTCGGTTTCTGCAAGGCGCACGCCGCGGCCTTCGCGCTGCCCACCTACCAGTCGGCCTGGCTGAAGTGGTACCACCCGGCGCACTTCCTGGCCGGGGTGCTCACCCATGACCCGGGGATGTACCCCAAGCGGTTGATCCTGGAGGAAGCCCGACGGTGCAAGATCACCATCCTGGGCGTCGACGTGAACCACAGCACTGGGAGTTACCGGGTGGAGCCCGTCCCCACGATCCCCGAGCCCACCACCCCGATCCCCGAGCCTGTCGAGGGGCCCGCCGCCGGCCTGCCCGACGGTTCGGCCTGGGCAATCCGGCTCAGCCTGGCCGACGTGAAGGGGATCAGCGAGGTCGACGTCGCCCGGATCGTGGCCGGCCAGCCCTATTCCAGCCTGAGCGATTTCTGGGCCCGGGTGCAGCCGTCGGCTCCGCTGGCGGAGAACCTGGTGCTGGCCGGGGCCTTCGACGAGCTCTACGGGGTGGGCCGGCCCTCGGCGGTGCTGCGGCACGGCCGGCTCACCCGACGGGACCTGCTGCTGGCACTGGCCGACCTGGTCCGGCAGCAGCGGGCCGATGTCCGGGCCGCCAGCCGGGCCCGGGGGCTGCGTCGTGCCAGCCTGCCCACGGCCGCCGTCGGGGATGACCCGCGGGACCTGGCCCGCCGCCAGGCCAGGGCGGAGATGGTGCCCGGCCGGGCCGCCGAGCGGATGGCCGGGGTGCAGCTGGCCCTGGACTTCACCGAACCGGCCCCAGAGCCAGACCCGGCCACGGTGGCCGAGCCTGTCGAGGCCCCGTGCGGTGTCCCGCCCCGGATCTGGTTCCCGCCCCGCGACGTCGTGGCCACCGGACTGCCGGAGATGGACCACGACGAGCGGTTGGCCGCCGAGCTGGAGATCCTGGGCCTGGACGCCAGCCGGCATGTGGTGGCGGGCTACCGGGGCCTGCTGGCCGAGCTGGCCATCACCGCGTCGACGGAGCTGTTGACGCGGCGGCAGCAGGCGGACCTGCTGGTGGCCGGGGTGAAGGTGGCCACCCAGACCCCGCCGGTGCGCTCGGGCCGACGGGTGGTCTTCCTCACCCTGGACGATGCCACCGGCCCGGTGGACTGCACCTTCTTCGAGGATGCGCAGGGCCCCTATGCCAGCACGGTCTTCAACTCCTGGCTGCTGGTGGTGCGGGGTGAACTGCGCCGCACCGGCCCGCGCGGGGTCTCGCTGCGCGCCACCGGCGCCTGGGACCTGACCGAGCTGCACCAGGTCTGGCGGGAGAAGCTGGATGCCGGTGCCTCCCGCCGACAGGCGCTGGCCGCGGTGCTGGAGATCATCGAGCGCGTTCCCGAGGGGGCCGGCCTGGTGGGGGAGCGGGTCTCGGATGTCGAGGCCTACACCGACTGGCGCACCGCCCCACCCGTCGCCACTTCCACGGCCCCCGAGCCTGTCGGGGGGTCCCCGGAGCACGAGACCCGCGCCGGTGGGATGGGTCAGCGTCGGGTGCTGGTGCACGCCAGTGGCTTCAAGCAGTCGCCCTATGCCGACGTGAAACCGGCCGGCGCCCCGGCATCCCAGCCGCCGCGCAAGCTGTGGCACTCCTCGCCCGGAAGCTCCGGACGATGAGCGGCGCGGGGGGTTCGAGGGGGGTCTTCCCCCCTCGGGTGATACTGCACGTGGACATGGACGCCTTCTATGCCTCGGTGGAGATGGCCCGCAGTCCCGAGCTGCGGCACCGGCCGATGTTCGTCGGCGGGGCGCAGCGCGGGGTGGTGTTGAGCGCCAACTACGAGGCCCGCCGCTACGGGATCGAGGGTGGGATGAGTTCGGTCCGGGCCCGGCGGTTGTGTCCGCAGGCGGTGGCCGTGCCGCCGGACTTCGACACCTACCAGTTGGTCTCGCACGGGGTCTTCGCGATCTTCGAGACCATCACGGCGCAGGTGGAGGCGGCCAGCATCGACGAGGCCTTCCTGGACATCACCGGCTCGTTGCGGCGGCTGGGGGATCCGGTGATGATCGGGGAGCGGCTGCGCGCCCAGGTGGCCGACGAGCAGCAGATTCCGTGTTCGGTGGGGATCGGCCCCAGCAAGTTCGTCGCCAAGCTGGCCAGCAAGCAGGCCAAGCCCGACGGGCTGGTGCTGGTGCGCCCGCAGGAGGTGCTGGACTTCCTGCATCCGCTGCCGGTGGAGGCGATGTGGGGGGTGGGGCCGGCGACGGCCGGCCGGCTGCACAAGCTGGGGCTGATGCGTGTCGCGGACCTGGCGCACACCCCGCGGGCGACGCTGCAGCGGGCCTTCGGCGCCAACCAGGGCGGGATGCTGCATGACCTGGCCTGGGGACGGGATACGCGCCGGGTGGTGCCGGAGCAGACCGAACGCTCGATCGGGGCACAGGAGACCTTCCCCCGGGACACCGATGATCCCCGGGTGGTGCGCACCGAGCTGCTGCGGTTGAGCGCCCGGGTGGCCTCCCGGATGCGCCGGGCCCGGATGCTGGGGCGGGTGGTCACCGTCGAGCTGCGCTTTGCGGACTTCAGCACCATGAGCCGTTCCACCACGCTGAGTGGCCTGACCGATGTCACCGACGAGGTCTTCGACGGTGCCTGGCGCACCTTCACCCGGTGGAACCTGCAGCGGGCCCGGATCCGACGGGTCGGGGTGCGGGTGGAGGGTCTGGTGGAGGCGGACCAGGCCTTCCAACAGCTCCCGCTGGACGCCCCGGACAAGGGGATGCGGGAGGTGGAGCGGGTGGCCGACGAGGTGGTGAGCCGGTTCGGTCCGGCGGCGGTGCAGCGGGCGACGCTGACCCGTCGCTGATGAGGCCAGCACACGCCCTTTCGCCGGGACGGAAGCGGACCTAGACTTGACTCACCCAGCTGGAGGACCGGCCGGGTCACACCAAGGTTTGTGGACCCCAGGAGGCGGCGATGGCTCTTTCGGAGCAGGAACAGCGCTTGCTTGACCAACTGGAGGCCTCGTTGGCGGCCGACGACCCGTCGCTGGCCCGCACCCTGCGCGGAGAGGCCCCCGGGCCCCGGATCATGCCGCCGCGCCGCACCGGCGTGCTGGTGGCCGGTTTCTTCGTCGGGCTGGGTGGCCTGGTTGGTGGGATGCAGGTGCATCCCGTGGTCAGCGTCCTGGGCTTCGTGATCATGTTGATCTCCGCGGTGCTGCTGGCCGAGCAGGCCCGCGCCGATGGCGCCAGTCAACCGCGCTCGGATCTGGACCCTCGGCTTCCCGGATTCCCGTCGCACACCGACGGCCCGGACCGCACCCACGAGCGCCGCAGCCAGGACTGAGCTCCGAGGCTTCCCACCGCCCAGCGGGAGCCGTTCGGCCACCGTCGCCGGGGCTCAGGAGATGTACTGATCCTCCTGGTCAGCCTGCTGGCGCAGGCGGCGCGCCACCACGTCGCCCCGGTCCGCGCGGCCGGTGAGCCGCAGCCACAGCGAGCGTGGGGCCCAGGTGGCAAAGAACCGGTCGGTCTTGGTGGAGCCCGCCAGCAGCTGGCTGCGGACCAGCCGGGTGTCGTCGGTCAGCGCCTGGTCAAGATCGCCCAGGGTACGGGCGTAGCGGGAGCGTTCGACGTCCATGGAGACCCGGTCCATCGCCTGCAGCCCGTCGTCGTCCAGTTGGTCGGCCAGCACGGCCGCCACCTCACGCGGGGTGCCATTGGGCCAGGCCAGGCCCAGGTCATAGCGGGTGTCGCGGATCTCGGCCCAGGCATTGGCCACCCGCTGGTGCGGCTCGGCCCGGGCGTCCAGCCGTCGACGCCGGCTGACCAGCCGGATGATGCCGGGCAGGCTGAGCAGTCCCAGCACACCAAGCAGGGCCAGGCTCCAGCCCAGCAGCCGGGACCACGGGATCCGGGTGGTGGGCCCGGGAGTGGTGGGGCCGGCGCTCGGGCTGGCGCTCGGGCTCGGCGTGGCGCTGGGGGACTTGCTCGGGTTCTTGGAGCTGGCGCCGCTGGAGGCGGTGGCCGACGGCAGCGGCTTGACGTCCTTGTTCACCAGGGACCATTCGGGCGCCGAGGCCACCCGGCTGGTCGGCTCGAAGCGCACCCAGCCGTAGTTGGCGAAGTACAGCTCGGGCCAGGCGTGCATGTTGCTGGCCTTGACCTCGTAGTGGTCGCCCACCTTCTCGCCGGGCAGGAAGCCCACGGAGACCCGCGACGGGATGCCCTCCAGCCGGGCCATCAGCGCCATCGCGGAGGCGAAGTGCACGCAGTAGCCGGCCTTGTCCTTGGTGAGGAAGTTGGTCAGCACGTCGAAACCGTCGCCGGTGGGCGCGGTGGTGGAGTAGTTGAAGTTCTCCGGATCCGCCAGGTAGGCCTGGATCGCGGCGGCCTTCAGCACCGGGGTGGAGGCATCCCGGGTGACCTGGGTGGTGATGTCCATGATCGCCTTGGGCACATTGTCCGGCACCGCGGAGGTGACCTTGGCGTCCGACGGGGTGCCCACCTTGGCCAGGGTGAAGTTCTCCGCCCCCGGGTCATTGAGCACCGCGGACACCTGGTAGTCCAGATTGCGGATGGCCTCGGTGCGGTCCTTGTCCTGGGTGGACAGGATGGTCAGCGTCTGCGGGTCATAGCGCCAGCGGCCGTCGGCATTGAAACCCTGCGGGGCGTAGGGGGCGGGCAGGTACTCGCCGCCCAGGTCCTTGACCGAGACGTCGACGGAGACCGACTTGCCGGCCTCGGTCAGCCCGGGGGCCGTGGGCAGGGCCCCGTCCCTCAGCTGCACCGGCGCCATGTGCCAGCCCTCGGCGTCCATCACCGTCAGGGAGGCGGTGCGCAGGTAGAGCGGCTGATCGGCCTTGTAGGTGAGCACCGTGCGGTCGGCCGGCAGGTTCAGGTTCTTGGACAGGTCGATGGTGGGATCGGTCATCTCCAGCGGGCCGCTGCCCCGGGGGCGGGCCGACTGGATGTCCACCTCGCCCAGCTTCGGGGTGACCGCACCCAGCAGCACCGCCAGCGCCAAGGCGGGCACGCCCACCAGGGCCGCCAGCCGCAGGGCACCTGTCGAGGAGTGCGGATTGCGCGCGGAGTCGCTGGCCAGGTTGCGCGTCCAGGCCGAGTTGTCGTTCAGCCCGTCGGCGATCAGCACCGCCAGGTAGCCGAAGCCCAGCAGGGCGAAGACCCACCAGTCAACGTCGTGCTTCAGCGCCAGGGCGGGGATCAGGTAGAGGCTGAGCAGGGGAGCGAGCATCCAGGCGGTGGCCTGCAGGGTGACCACCAGGATGTCCGCAATGATGGTCACGATGCCGACCATCAGCAGGAAGATCCAGCGGGAATGGGGGCTCTCCGACATCGGGGCCACCTCGGTGCGGATCTGCATCACCCCATGGTTGAGCAGGCTGGGCAGGCGGGTGATGCTGCGGGTGGCCTCGGGTTGGGCGTAGTAGCCCCAGGCGACGCCGGCGGCCAGCAGCACCAGGAATTGCACCAGGTGCACCACGGCGCCGGGCAGGTTCACCCGGCGCAGCACCAGGGAGATGGCCTGCAGCGTCACGACGAGCACCGCGGCGTAGGCCACGACGTGCCGGTCCAGAGTCAGCGGCATCAGGCTGACCGAGCCCAGCACCATGGCAAGCGCGACGGCGATGGTCAGGCGGTCGGATGAGCGCATCAGGCGCCTCCTCCTCGTCGTTCGAGTTCGGCCCAGGCCTCCGCGACAGAGCTGCCGCGCTTGACCTGCACCACGCGCCACTGCGCGTCGGCCAGCTGACGGCAGCACTCCTCGTGCTGTGCGATCAGCTCGGGTTCGGCCCGCAGGCCACGGATGGTGAAGGAATCGACGTCCAGCACGATCGCCAGGCCGACGGTGCGGCCACGGCGGGCGGTGGCCAGCGCGGTGACGTCGGCCGGGGTGAGGCGGCCCAGAATGGCCACCAGCATTTCGCCCTGGCGCTGCAGGTTGCCCTCCAGCGCTCCTTCCAGGGTCTCCAGGTCACTGAGCTGCTCGTCGGTCATGGCCAGCAGCACCGCCTCCCGGGCGGCATAGGGGTCCTCGGCCGAGGCGGTGGGAACCAGCCCCTCGGAGTCCACCATGATCAGGCGGAAACCGTTGCTGATCAGGTGGTGCGCCACGCTGGTGGCGGCCGAGACGGCCCACTCGAAGCTGGCGGTCCGGCCGGTGCCGGCGTGCGAGCTGGCCCGCGAGTCCAGCAGCACCGTGACACTGGGGTCCCAGGCCTGCTCCTCGCGGCGGACCATGATCTCGCCCTTCTTGGCGGTGGAGCGCCAGTGGATCCGGCGCACGTCGTCACCGTCGCGGTACTCGCGCACCAGCACGTCGTCCTGGCCCACCAGACCGATCTTCTGCGGGGTCGACTCACCCGACGCGTTGTTGCCGGCGGCCGAACCCAGCTGGCTCAGCGGCACCACCTCGGGGGTGACCAGCACCTCATTGGAAGCGCGGAACTGCCGGTCGATCTGGGCCAGGCCGAAGGGGTCGACGGCGCGCACCAGCAGGGGGCCGACGCGGTAACGGCCGCGGGCCAGGCCCATCAGGGGGTAGCTGATCCGCCGCTTCCAGTCACCGGCGAAGGTGTGGATGGTGAACCGGGGGCGACGCCCCAGCTCCCGCGGTACGGTGTCCTCGAAGCGCAGCAGGCCCACCGGCAGCGAACCGGCCTTGCGCAGGCTCAGCGTGGCGTCCATCCGCTCGCCCAGGGTGACCCGGGGCGGATCGATGGTGCGCTCGCTGACCAGGTGCAACCGGGAGCGGCCCACCACGCCGATCGCGGCCAGCGGTAGCAGCACCAGCAGCACGAAGACCCGCGCCAGGTCTCGCTGGCCCAGGACCATGCAGGCGATCAGGCCCAGCAGCCCCAGGGCAAGGAAGGTCTTGCCCCGGGCCGTGAGCACTCGCCAGGACTTGGCGATCAAGAATTCACCTTCGGTCGGGGATGGCCACGGTGTCCACCGCGGCATCGATGATCTCGCCGACGGTGCGGCCGGCCAGCTGCGCCTGCACCGACGGCAGGCAGCGGTGGCCCAGCACGACGCCGGCCAAGGCCTGCACGTCATCCGGGATGGCGTAGTCACGCCCGGCCATGGCGGCCTGGGCGCGGACGGCGCGCAGCAGGTGCAGGCTGGCGCGCGGGGAGGCGCCCAGCCGCAGCTCCTTGCTCTCCCGGGTGGCCGAGACCACGCCGACGATGTAGTCCTTCACGGCCGGGGCGACGTAGACCTCCTTGACCGCGCGGATCAGGGAGACCACCACCTCGCCCGTGGTGACGGGCTGCAGGGCCCCCAGCGGGTCGGAGGCGCCGTGCGAGTCCAGCATGTCCAGCTCGGAGGCGCGGGTGGGGTAGCCCATCTCGATCCGGGCCATGAAGCGGTCACGCTGGGCCTCGGGCAGGGGGTAGGTGCCCTCCATCTCGATCGGGTTCTGGGTGGCCACCACCATGAAGGGCGGCTTTAGCTCGTGGGTGATGCCGTCACTGGAGACCTGACGCTCGGCCATGGCCTCCAGCAGGGCGGACTGGGTTTTGGGGGAGGCGCGGTTGATCTCGTCGCCGACGACGATGTTGGCGAAGATGCCGCCCGGCTTGAACTCGAACTGGCGAGAGTCCTGGTTGTAGATGCTCACGCCGGTGATGTCGCTGGGCAGCAGGTCCGGGGTGAACTGCAGGCGCCGGACGCTGCAGTCGATCGAGCGGCCCAGGGCCTTGGCCAGCATGGTCTTGCCGACGCCGGGAACATCCTCCACCAGCAGGTGGCCCTCGGCCAGCAGGACCGCCAGGGCGATGTCGATCTGTTCGGTCTTGCCCTCGATCACGCTCTCGATGGCGGTGCGCACCTCGCCCATCACGGTGACCACGTCGGACAGGGTGTGGCTCTGGGCCCCATTCTGCTCCACCGGGTTCTCCATTCCTCGTCGAGCACCGCTTCCGGCGCCTGGTCTTGTGCCGTGGCCGCTGGCGGGAAAGACCCTCCGGTCTGCTGACCAACTGCCCGTTGAACACTACCGTGCGGGCCCGGCCATCCCAATCTTCCACCTGACACCCCGCTGAGTGCCGATCCCGCCTGAAGAACTGCCCAAGTGGGGCGCTGGGGGAGGAAAGGATGGTGCTGGTGGAGCGGTGTGGAGTATTGTGGAGCGCAGTGGAGGAGATCGGCACGATTGTGGAGCGAGCGGAGGTGGCCCGGTGTTCCTGGGTACGCACACTCCCAAGCTCGACGAGAAGGGTCGGTTCTTCCTGCCGGCGAAGTTTCGCGACGAATTGGCCGAGGGCCTGGTGATCACCAGGAGCCAGGACAGGTGCCTGGCGATCTACCCGACCGCCACCTTCGTCGAGATGACCAAGCAGGTGAGCACCGCTCCGACGACCCTGAAGCAGGTTCGCGACTTCCAGCGCATGCTGGCGGCCGGGGCCTCGGACGAGACGCCGGACAAGCAGGGACGAGTGACCATCCCGCCGCAGTTGCGTCAGTACGCGGGGCTGGAGAGCCAGATCGTCGTGGTGGGTGCCATCAACCGGGTCGAGGTCTGGGACGTCGCCGCGTGGGAGGAGTACTCCGCGCAGCAGGAATCGGTCTTCGCCGAGATGAATGAAGAGGTCTTCCCCGGCCTGTGAGCCGGGGTGGATGGCAGGAACAACGGATTGTGCCGCGAGGCTTCGATCCGGGGCCAAGTTCCCTGGCGCACCTTCCCCGGTGCCAGGTGACCGGGCTCCGGGTTGAAACCCCGAGGCACAAACGAACGGATTGGTGGGGCTGATGGGCGAGACCGAGCTGGTGGACGAGTCCGCCGCCGCGGCTGGCGACCCTGCCCGCATCCACATCCCGGTGATGCGTGACCGGATCCTGGAACTGCTGGCCCCCGCCCTGGCCGAACCGGGCAGCATCCACGTCGACGGCACCCTGGGCATGGGTGGCCACGCCGAGTCCGTGCTGCAGGCCTGCCCCACCGCCCGGGTGATCGGGATCGACCGGGATCCGTCCGCCCTGGCCATCGCGAGCCAGCGGTTGGCGCCCTTCGGGGAGCGGTTCACCCCCGTCGAGGCCGTCTACGACGAGCTGCCCGACGTGCTGGCCGAGCTGGGGATCGCCCGGATCAACTCGATGCTGTTGGACCTGGGGCTGTCCAGCCTGCAGATTGACCGCCGCGAGCGGGGCTTCGCCTATTCCGTCGACGCCCCGCTGGACATGCGGATGGACGGCAAGCAGCCGCTGACCGCCGCCGAGATCCTGAACACCTACGAACCCCGTGAGCTGGTGCGCATCCTGCGGGTCTACGGCGAGGAGCGCTTTGCCGACCGGATCGTGCGGCGGATCGTCGACGAGCGGGAGCGCGAACCCTTCGAGCGTTCCGCCCGGCTGGTGCAGGTGATCAGCGACGCCATCCCGATGGCCGCCCGCAAGACCGGGGGACACCCCGCCAAGCGCACCTTCCAGGCCCTGCGGATCGAGGTCAATGCGGAGCTGGAGGCCCTGGAGGGCGTGCTGCCCGCCGCCCTGGACGCCCTGGCGGTGGGTGGCCGGCTGGCCGTGCTGGCCTACCACTCGCTGGAGGACCGGATGGTGAAGAACCTCTTCCGCGCCGGTGCCAGTGACACCGCCCCCAAGAATCTCCCGGTGGTTCCGGAGAGCATGCAGCCCGAGCTGCGCCTGCTCACCCGGGGCGCCGAGAAGCCCGACGACGACGAGACCACCACCAATCCCCGCGCCGCCTCCGCCCGACTCCGGGTGGCCGAACGCATCAGGAGAGCACGATGAGCGCCTTGCTGGCACCGCTGGAACAGCCCCGCACCCGCCCGTCCGCCGCCACCGGTGAACGGCCGGCCCTGCGCGCCGTCGCTGCCAGTCCGCTGAAGCTCTCCCGGGTGGGATTCATCATCTTCCTCACCACGGTGCTGGGCCTGGGGATGGTGGGCATCCTGTTGCTGAACACCACCATCCAGCAGCGGGCGCAGACCGTGGCCGCGGCGCAGCGCACCGCCGAGGACCTGGGCTACGAACAGGCGTCGCTGACCGCTAAGGCGGAGCAGCTGCGCTCCAGCTCCGACCTGGCCAACCGCGCCTGGGAGATGGGGATGCGGCCCAACCCGTACCCTGTCTTCATCCAGTTGGATGCCGACGGCAGGACGAGCAGGATTGTGGGTGAGCCGACCCGCGTGTCCGGCAGCGAGATGCCGGAGCAGAAGGCGGCCAGTGCCGACGACGTGACCAAGAGGATGCAGCAGGCACGCGTCGCATACCAGGAGAAGAAGAAGCAGGAGGAGGCGGCCCGCAAGGCCGCCGCCAAGCAGGCTGCCGAGCAGGCGAAGGTCAAGCGGGCGGCCGAACTGGCCAAGCAGCAGGCCGCCGCCAAGCAGGCAGCGACCAAGAAGAAGAGCAGCACCGGAGGGAACTGATGGAGCAGCGACGTCGTCGCCCGCAGGCGGCCACCGCCCGGCGCGACAGCACGTACCGGCTCCAGCTTGGTGAACCCGCCCGACGGCTGCGTTGGCTGCTGATCATCATCCTGATGGTGCTCACCCTGTTCATGGGGCGGGCGCTGCAGTTGCAGGCCTTCGACTCCAAGGCCTATGCCAATGCCGCGGCCAAGCAGATGACCCATGCGGTGGACCTGGCGCCCCAGCGGGGGACCATCAGCGACCGCTACGGCACCGTGATGGCCGCCACCGTGCCCGCGGTGCGGATCATCGCCGACCCGACCATGATCGCGCGCAATGGCGTCGACAAGCGGGTGGAGATGACCGACCGGCAGCGCCGGATCGGCGAGGCCAATGCCCCGGCGATGGCCACGATCCTGGCCAAGCACCTGGGCGGCAAGGAGGCCGACTACCTGGCGAAGCTGACCGCCAAGGACGCCAAGGGCAACCTGGCCAGCTGGGTGGTGGTGGTGCCGCAGGTGGAGGCGTCGGTCTGGAACAAGATCAGCAAGGACCTGCGGGCCGGCGGCCCGGTGCCCGGCGTCAAGGGCGGCGCCGACTACTGGTACGGCTTGTACAAGGAGGACAATCCCAAGCGGATCTACCCCTCGGGCTCCGTGGGCGGCAACCTGATTGGCTTGGTCCGGGGCGACGAGAATGCCCAGGGCCGCAGCACCGCGTTGACCGGGGTGGAGAAGGCGCTGGACCAGCAGCTCACCGGCACCCCCGGCCGGGAGGTCTACGAGAGCTCGGCCTATGGCCGGATTCCGCTGGGCACCGACGTGCTCACCCCGGCCGTCGACGGTACCAACTACACCCTGACCGTCGACGCCACCATGCAGCAGGCCGCCGAATCCGCCCTGGCCAAGGGCGCCACCGAGGCTGCCGCCAGCACCGCCACCGCGATCGTGATGAATGTCAAGACCGGCGAGGTGCTGGCCAATGCCAACCTGCCCTCCTATGACCCGGGCAAGGTGAGCGCCATCGCCGCCAAGGGCGGGCTGATGAACCGTTCGGTGGAGAGCATCTATGACCCGGGCTCGGTGCAGAAGGTGCTCACCATGGCCGCCCTGGCGGACAAGGGCCTGGTCACCGCGGACACCCGGGTGCAGGTGCCGCCGCGGCTGCCCTCCGGCGGTGGCTACATCAACGACTCCTATTCCCACGGCACCGTGCCGATGACGGCCCGCGGCGTGGTTGCCAAGTCCTCCAACATCGGCACCGTGATGCTGACCCGGCAGCTGGACAAGGCCAGCTTGGTGAACTACCTGAAGAGCTTCGGGCTGGGGGCCAAGACCGGGATCGAGCTGCCCGGGGAATCGGCCGGCGTCGTGCCCAAGCCGGACATGGCCGACTACACCCGGGACCAGATCTCCTTCGGCCAGGGGCTCTCGGTGACCCCGGTGCAGGAGGCCGCCGCGGTGGCCGGGGTGGTCAACGGCGGCGTCTACAACCCGCCGACGCTGGTCAAGTCCGCCGCCACCAGCGACGGCAAGCCGGTGGCGCTGCCGGCCCGTACCCCGCGTCGGGTGATCTCCAAGGAGGCCTCCGCCCAGGTCCGGGACATGATGGAGGCCGTCACCCAGCTGGATCCCAAGAAGCGCGCCATCGACGGCTACCGGGTGATCGCCAAGTCCGGCACCGCGGAGCGTTCCAATGGCAAGAATGGCTACAGCGGCTACACCGCCTCCTATGTGATGGCGGCTCCGGCCGACGACCCGCAGATCCTGGTCTACGTGCTGCTCGACGAGCCGCTGAACGGCCACCAGGGTTCCGGCGTCGCGATGCCGATTGCCAAGCAGATCATGACCCTGGCCCTGCCGCGCTACGGTGTCCTGCCGACCACCACTCCCGCACCCGACAAGCCGATTGAGTACGAACCGTGAGCCAAGACCTGCTGCGCCCCGCCCGGCGCCCCCAGCGCGAACTGCGTGACTTGTTCGCGGACTCCCAGCCCGGCAGCGTGCAGCTGCCGGACCGCTCGGTGTCCGTCACCGGGATCACCCTGGACTCGCGCACCGTGGCTCCCGGGGACCTCTACGTGGCGCTCAGTGGCACCCGGGCCCACGGTGCCCAGTTCGCCCCCGGCGCCGTGCAGCGCGGGGCGGTGGCGATCCTGACCGACCAGGCGGGCCGCGAGTTGGCCGAGGAGGCCGGCGTGCCCGTCGTGGTGGCCGCCGACGCCCGGGACGCGATGGCCGATGCCGCCGCCACCCTGTTCGGCCTGCCCACCCATCAGCTGATGATGTTCGGCCTGACCGGCACCAATGGCAAGACCACCACCACCTTCCTGCTGGAGGCGGCGCTGGTGGCGGCCGGGCGACGGGTGGGCACCATTGGCACCAATGGTTTCCGGCTGGACGGCGTCGAGCTGCCCAGCAACCGCACCACCGTGACCACCCCGGAGTCGCCGGACCTGCAGGCGCTGCTGGCGGTGATGCTGGAGCGCGGCGCGGACTGCGTGGCCATGGAGGTCAGCTCGCACGCCCTGGCACTGCAACGGGTGGACCACATCGGCTTCGACGTGGCCGGCTTCACCAACCTGGGCCGCGATCACCTGGACTTCCACCCGACCATGGCGGACTACTTCGAGGCCAAGGCCCGGCTCTTCGACGCCGAGCACTGCCGGGTGGCCGTGGTCAACATCGACGACGAGCACGGCCGGATCCTGGCCGAGCGGATCACCGCCGCCGGACTCCCACGCCTGGTCACCACCGGTTTCGCGGATTCGGACCACCAGCTGCTCCGGGTCACCCCCGAGGGCCCCGGCAGCCGGGTGCGCTACCGGGGGCCGGCGGGGGAGAGGGAGTTCACCATCGACCTGCCGGGCGAGTACAACGCCCGCAATGCCGTGATGGCGCTGGCGATGGCCGTCGAGGCCGGGCTGGACGCCGAGGCGGCGCTGGCGGGGATCAAGCACGCCCAGGTGCCCGGCCGGATGCAGCTGGTCCGCGTCGCCGAGGGACCCACCGTCTACGTCGACTTCGCGCACACCCCGCAGGCGATCGAGTCCGCCGTCCGCTCCGCCCGTCCCGGCCCCGAGGGCCGGATCATCGTGGTGCTGGGCGCGGGCGGTGACCGGGATGCCGCCAAGCGGGGCCCGATGGGGGGCGCCGCGGCCACCGGCACGGGGCTGGTGGTGGTCACCGACGACAATCCGCGCACCGAGGACCCGGCCGTGATCCGGGCCGCGGTGACCGCCGGCGCCCGCGACGTCGGCCAGGCCGAGGTGCTCGAGGTGCCCGGACGACGCGCGGCGATCGGGGAGGCGCTGCGGCTGGCGGGGCCGGCCGACGTCGTGCTGGTACTGGGCAAGGGACATGAGAAGGGCCAGATCGTCGGTCAGACGGTGCACGACTTCGACGACGTCGAGGTGGTCCGGGAACAGTGGGAGAAGCTGCATGAGGACAACTGACGCCGCCCGGCTGGCCGCCTGGGCCGAGGGCGAACTGCATGGGGAGAACCGGGAGGTGGGCCCCGACGTGGTGATCGATGCCCGCAAGGCCACCCCCGGCAGCATCTTCGTCGCCATCCCTGGTGAGCGGGTCGACGGCCATGACTTCACGGCGCAGGCCGCCGCCCAGGGCGCCGCCGCCGTGATCTGCACCCGGCAGACCGAGGCCGAGCTGGCCCACATCGTCGTCGAGGACTCGGTGCAGGGCCTGTCCCGGCTGGCCCGGGGCGTGGTGGAGCAGGAGCGAGACCGTGGCCTGGTCACCCTGGCCATCACCGGCAGCTCCGGCAAGACCTCCACCAAGGACCTGCTGGCCCAGCTGCTGGAGTCCGCCGGCCCCACCGTCAGCCCGGTCGGCTCCTTCAACAATGAGATCGGCGTGCCGCTGACCGCCTGCGGTGTGGACGCCCAGACCCGCTTCCTGGTCAGCGAGATGGGGGCCCGCGGTCTGGGCCACGTGGCCTGGCTGTGCACCATCACCGCGCCCACCATCTCCCTGGTGTTGAACATCGGCACCGCGCACCTGGGCGAGTTCGGCAGCCGGGAGGCGATTGCCCAGGCCAAGGGCGAGATCGTCGAGTGCCTGCCCCAGACCGGCTGGGCCGTGCTCAATGCCGACGACGACCTGGTGGCCGCCATGGCCACGCGCACCCGGGCCCGGCTGGCCTGGTGGACCCGCACCGACTGGGGCACCCAGCAGGGTGGCCGGCCCGCTGGCCAGTTGCACGTCAGCGCCCGGGACATCACCCCGAACAGCCTGGAGCAGTACGGCTTCACCCTGGTGGTGGAGCGCGACGGCGCCATCGAAGAGCAGCCCGTACAGCTCCAACTGCTGGGCAGTCACCAGGTCTCCAATGCGCTGGCCGCTGCCACCGCCGCGATCGCCGCCGGCTGCGAGCCGGACCAGGTGGCCGCCGCGCTCCAGGCCGCCACCGTGCGCAGCCCCTGGCGGATGCAGATGGACGTGCGCCGCGACGGCGCCGCCATCCTGAATGACTCCTACAATGCCAACCCGGCCTCGATGTTCGAGGCGATCAACACCATCGGCCGGATCGGCGCCGTCCGACGGGAGCAGGACCCGTCGGCCAGGGTCTACGCCGTGCTGGGCGACATGTTGGAGCTGGGTGAGGACGCAGACCGGCTGCACCACCAGATCGGCGCCCAGGCTGTCCGGCAGGGGGTGGACGAGGTGATTGCGGTCGGTGACTTCGCGGAGCAGATCGTGGCCGGGGCCCGGTCCGCGGGCGGCAGTGCCCGAGCGTCGCAGCGCGATCAGGTGGCCGGCTCGCTACCCTTGGAGCCGGCCGACGTGGTGCTGGTGAAGGCGTCGCGCGGCCTTGCCCTGGACAAGGTGGCCGACGCACTGCTGGCCGCCGGGGCCGACGAGCGCGGGATGAGCGGAGATCAGCGGTGAAGAACATCTTGCTGGCCGGGGCACTGGCCATGGTCGGGACCCTGCTGGGCACCCGGATCCTGATCGGCTTCCTGGTCCGCAAGGGCTACGGCCAGTTCATCCGCGACGACGGACCCACCGCCCACCATACGAAACGCGGCACCCCCACCATGGGTGGCCTGGTGATCATCATCTCCGTGGTGCTGGCCTATTGCCTGGCCCACCTGTTGACCTGGACCCCGATCAGCGCGTCGGCGCTGTTGGTGCTGTACCTGTTCGTCGGGCACGGCGTGCTGGGCTTCCTGGATGACTGGGCCAAGATCTCCAAGCAGCGTTCGCTCGGTCTGCAGGGCCGGGCCAAGCTGATCGGGCAGGGCCTGTTGGCCGGCTCCTTCGGTTTCCTGGCGCTGCAGTTCCCCAATGACCGCGGGGTTCGCCCCGCCTCCACTGCCATCAGCTTCCTGCGGGACATCGGCTGGCTGGCGCTGCCGTCCGCCCTCGCGATCATCTGGATGATCCTGCTGATCGCCGGCGCCTCCAATGCCGTGAACCTGACCGATGGCCTGGACGGCCTGGCCTCGGGTGCCGCGACGATGGTCTTCAGCGCCTATGCGTTGCTCAACATCTGGCAGTTCAACCAGTGGTGCGGAAACCAGTCCACCATCGGCCCGCGCTGCTATGACGTGCGTGACCCGCATGACCTGGCAGTGGTGGCGATGGCCCTGGCCGGCGCCTGCTTCGGCTTCCTGTGGTGGAATGCCAGCCCTGCCAAGATCTTCCTGGGCGACACCGGCAGCCTCTCCCTGGGCGCCGCGCTGGCCGGCCTGGCGATCATGACCCGGACCGAGTTCCTGCTGGTGATCCTGGGCGCCCTGTTCGTGATGGAGACCGTCTCCGTGATGTTGCAGGTCAGTTACTTCAAGGCCACGGGCGGCAAACGAATCTTCAAGATGACCCCGATCCACCACCACTTCGAGCTGCTTGGTTGGGCCGAGGTGACCGTGGTGATCCGGTTCTGGATCATCTGTGGCCTGGCGGTGGCCACCGGTCTGGGCGTCTTCTACGCGGAATGGGTGGTGGGCCAGTGAGCGGCCTGGACTGGATCAACGACGCCGATCGGCTCTCCGACTGGCCGCAGGCCAAGGTGGTGGTGGCCGGGCTGGGCACCTCCGGCTTCGCCGCCGCCGACGGTCTGCTGGAGGTGGGCGCACAGGTGAGCGTGCTGGATGAGAACGAGTCCGCCGCCAATGCGGAGAAGGCCACCCTGCTGGAGACCTTGGACGCCCACGTCGAACTCGGCAAGGGGACCACCACCACGCTGCCCGACGACGTGGACCTGGTGGTCACCTCGCCCGGTTGGCGCCCGTCGGCCCCGCTGCTGGCCCAGGCCGAGGCCCGGGGCGTCCCGATCTGGGGCGAGGTGGAGCTGGCCTGGCGGCTGCAGCACCCGGAGCGGATGGTGCCCTGGCTGGCCATCACCGGTACCAATGGCAAGACCACCACCACCCAGATGCTGGAATCCATCCTGCTGGCGGGCGGGCTGAAGAGCTCCGCCGTAGGCAACATCGGCCGCCCCGTGATGGAGGCGGTCCTGGACGAGGTGGACTACGACGTGCTGGCGCTGGAGCTGTCCAGCTTCCAGCTGCACTGGATGCTGCGCAATCCGCACTGCCCGGTGCAGATGCACTCCGCCGCCGTGCTGAACCTGCACGCCGACCACCTGCAGTGGTATGAGGGCGAGGCCTTCGGCGACGAGCTGTCCCCGATGGACCGCTATGCCGCGGACAAGGCACGGATCTACCACCAGGTGCGGCACTCCTGCGTCTACAACGTCGCCGACCCAGCCACCGAACAGATGGTGGAGGCCGCCGACGTGGTGGAGGGCGCCCGGGCGATCGGCTTCACCCTGGGAGTTCCCGGGATGAGCATGCTGGGCGTGGTGGACGACCTGCTGGTGGACCGCGCCTTCGTCGAGCAGCGCAAGGATTCCGCCCTGGAGCTGGCGAAGGTCAGCGACGTCCACCCCAGTGCCCCGCACAATGTGGAGAATGCCCTGGCCGCCGCGGCCCTGGCCCGTTCCTTCGGCGTCGGAGCCCGGGCGGTGGGCGACGGGCTGCGCAACCTGCAGCTGGGCGGCCACCGGATCCAGACCGTGCACGAACACGACGGCGTGCGCTATGTGGACGATTCCAAGGCCACCAACCCGCACGCCGCCAATTCCTCGATGCGCGCCTTCGACTCCATCGTCTGGATCGCCGGTGGTCAGGCCAAGGGCACCACCTTCGACGATCTGGTGGCCACCCATGCCGGCAAGCTGCGCGGCGCCGTGCTGCTGGGCGTCGACCGCCAGGTGGTGGCCGACGCGCTGGCCCGGCACGCCCCGCAGGTTCCCGTCGTGGTGCTGGACGCCACCGACACCTCCGTGATGGCCGAGGCCGTCCGGGTGGCCAGCACCATGGCGAAGCCCGGCGACGTGGTGCTGATGGCCCCCGGCTGCGCCAGTCAGGACATGTGGAGTGGCTACGACGCCCGGGGCAATGACTTCGCCGAGGCCGCGCGCGGTCTGGGCCGGTGAGCCGGGAGCACGCCATGACGGGCCGGCAGACTTCCTCCAAGCGTTCCGGACGCGGCGCCACCGCGGTGCGCCCCGCGCCCACCGGATGGAGCCTGCTGGAGGACATGCTGGCGCGTCCCAAGGCATCCTGGTATCTGGTGCTGGTCTCCTCGGTGCTGCTGCTGGGGCTGGGTGTGCTGATGGTGCTGTCCAGCTCCTCGGTCTACTCGTCGGCCATGTACCGGGGCAATCCCTACTACTTCGCCAAGCGGCAACTGCTCTTCCTGGTGATGGGCCTGCCGATCGCCTGGTGGCTCTCCCGGCAGCAGGCGGCCCGGTTGAAGGTATTGGGCTGGGTGGCCTTCCTCGGCTCCCTGGTGCTCCTGCTGGCCATCTTCGTGCCCGGTCTGGGTGACGACTCCGGCAAGGGCAACCTGGCCTGGCTGCGGATCGGTCCGGTCACCATCCAGCCCTCGGAATTCGCCAAGCTCGGCCTGGTGATGTGGTCGGCCGCTCTGGTCAGCACCAAGCAGAAGGTGCTGGACCGGCCGCGGGAGCTGGCGCCGCTGATCCTGGGTTTCGGCCTGGTGGAGGCCTTGGTGCTGATGCAGGGAGACCTGGGCACCGGCCTGGTGATCGGCGCCATCATCTTCTCCATCCTGTACGTGATCGGCGTCCCGCTGCGCATGTTGGGGGCCCTGCTCGGAGTGGGCCTGGTGGCGGTGGCCGCGATGGTGGTCACCAGCCCCAACCGGATGCGACGGATCTACAACTTCATCACCGGCCAGCCGGACCTGTCGGCCTCCCAGCAGCCGATGTCGGCCATCTACGCCCTGGCCTCCGGCGGTTGGTGGGGGCGCGGGCTGGGCGGCTCCCGGCAGAAGTGGGGCGGGCTGAACGACGGCGCCCAGAATGACTTCGTCTTCGCCGTGATCGGCGAGGAATTGGGCCTGCTGGGCACGCTGACGGTGCTGGCCCTGTTCGCGGTGCTCGGCTTTGCCGGGCTGCGGATCGCGATGCGCGCCGACTCGATCTTCATCCGGGTGCTGGCCGCCGGCACCACCTGCTGGATCATGTTCCAGGCCCTGGTCAACATGGGCGTGGCCATGAAGCTGCTGCCGGTGGTGGGCGTGCCGCTGCCCTTCATCTCCTATGGCGGCTCCGCGCTGATGGCCAACCTGTTCGCCGTCGCCATCCTGCTGGCCTGTGCCCGGCAGGAACCCGCCGCCCGCAAGGCCCGGGCGCGCACGGCTGGCGAGCCCCGGCCCAAGGTCACTACCGTGGTGGACGGCGGCCGGTGAGCGGGCCGACGGCAGGCGCAGGACCGACCACAGGGAGCAGCATGACGCAGAGCACGAGCGCACGGATCGTCCTGGCGGGCGGTGGCACCACCGGTCACATCGCGCCGATGATCGCGACCGCCGAGGCGCTGTCCCGGATGGACGATGGTGCCGATCTGTTGTGCATCGGCACGGCCAAGGGGTTGGAGACCCGGCTGGTGCCCGCCGCCGGGCTGCGGCTGGAGCTGGTGCCGCCGGTGCCGCTGCCGCGCAAGCCCACGGTGGACCTGGCCCGGGTGCCCGGCCGGCTCCTCGGCTCGGTGCGGCGCGCCGGTGAGATCCTGGACGCCCACCGGGCGCAGGCCGTGGTGGGCTTCGGCGGCTATGTCTCCATGCCCGCCTACCTGGCCGCGAAGCGCCGTGGCATCCCGGTGGTGATCCATGAGGGCAATGCGGTGCCCGGCCTGGCCAACAAGGTGGCCGCGCGGTTCGCCCGTCGGGTGCTGACCAGCTTCCCCAACAGCCCGCTGCCGCGGGCCGAGCAGGTGGGCCTGCCGGTGCGGCGGGAACTGACCGAGCTGGCCACGGCCGGCCGGGAATCGCGTCGGGCGGCCGCCCGCGCGCAGTTCGGGCTGGACCCCGAGCGAGCGACGCTGCTGGTCACCGGCGGATCCCAGGGCGCCCGCAGCATCAACAACGCCACCCTGGCCGCTCGGGATGAGCTGCTGGCCGCCGGGGTGCAGATCCTGCACATCTGGGGGCCCAAGAACTTCACCGACGAGCTCACGGTGGTCCGGGACCAAGGGACCGGGGCCGCCTACCATCCCGTCGGCTATGTGGACGGGATGGAGAATGCCTACGCCGCCTGCAACCTGATGGTCAGCCGTTCCGGTGCCGGCACCGTCTTCGAGGCCGCCATCATGGCCCTGCCCGCCATCTTCGTCCCGCTGCCGCACGGCAATGGGGAGCAGGCCCGCAATGCGGCCGATCTGGTGGCCGCCGGCGGCGGGGCGCTGGTGCCCGACGGGGAGCTGGACGGCCCCCGGTTGGCCCGCGAGGTGCTGGCCCGGATCACCAACCCCGAGGCCCTGACCACCATGGGGGCCGTGGGGCCCACCATGTTCGACGCGGACGCCGCCGACGCGGTCGCCCGGATCGTGCTGGACTGCGCGCGGGATGCGCGCAAGCGTGAAGGAGAAGACCATGTTGCGTGAACCCATCGCGGTCCAGCCGGCCAGCGAGGTGGGGCCGGTGCACTTCATCGCCATCGGCGGCGCCGGGATGAGCGGCATCGCGCAGCTCTACCATGACCTGGGCGTCGAGGTCTCCGGCTCCGACCAGGCCGATTCCCCCAGTCTGCGCCAGCTGGCGCACCAAGGGATCCGCACCCACGTCGGACATGATGCCGCGCAGCTGGGCGACGCCCGGACGGTGGTGGTCTCCTCGGCCATCCGGGAGGACAACCCGGAGCTGATGGCCGCCCGCGAGCGGGGGCTTCGGATCTGGCATCGCAGCGCCGCCCTGGCCGCCCTGATGCTGGGCCGGGAGGCCGTCGCCATCGCCGGCACCCACGGCAAGACCACCACCACCGGGATGACGTCGGTGATGCTGACCGAGGTGGGGGCCGACCCGTCCTATGTGATTGGTTCCCCGCTGGCCAGCACCGGCAAGTCCGCGCACCTGGGTGGGGGAGCGGCCTTCGTGGTGGAGGCCGACGAGTCCGACGGCACCTTCCTGCAGTACCCCACCACCATCGCCGTGATCACCAATGTGGAGGCCGACCACCTGGACAACTGGGGCACCGCGGAGAATTACCACGCGGGCTTCACCCGCTTCGCCACCGGCGAGCATGTGCGGGCCGTCGTGCTGGACGGGGATGACCCGGTGGCCGCCACGCTGGGCGAGCAGCTGCGGGCCGACGGCCTGACCGTGCTGGCCTATGGCGAGCGTCCCGGCTGTGAGGTGCAGTTGTCCGAGCTGGACTTCGAGGGCACCAGTGCCTCGGCCACCATCACCCATGACGGCTGGTCCGGGCGGCTGGAGCTGCAGGTCCCGGGCCGCTACAACCTGGGCAATGCGGCGGCGGCCTTCGCCGTCGGTCGGCTGCTGGGACATGATCCGGACGCCCTGGCCCGGGCCGCGGGCACCTTCACCGGCACGCTGCGTCGCTTCCAGCTGGTGGGGGAGGTGGACGGGGTGCGGGTCTTCGACGACTACGCGCACCATCCCACCGAGATCCGCGCGGCCCTGACGGCCGCCCGCAAGGCCGTGGGCGACGGGCGGTTGGTGGCCTGCTTCCAGCCGCACCTGTTCAGCCGCACCCGGGACTTCGCCGACGAGTTCGGCCAGGCCCTGGCGCTGGCGGACTTGGTGGTGCTGACCGACATCTACGCCGCCCGGGAGGACCCGATGGCGGGGGTGGACGGCAGTCTGGTGCTGAACGCCGCGCTGGCCGCGGGTGCCGACGCGCTCTACGTGCCGAACAAGGCGCACCTGCCCAGTGCGCTGGCCGAGCTGGTCCGCCCCGGTGACCTGGTGATGACCCTGGGCGCCGGCGACGTCACGCTGGTGGGGCCGCTGCTGGTGGACCTGCTGCACGCCCGCCCCGCGGCCGACGAAGGGGCCTGATGGCGCCGGCCAGCTCCCGTCCCCGTCCCGCCACCCCCACCGACGTCTCCGAGGCCATCGCCCGTCGCCGTCGGGCCGAGCAGCGCCGCAACACCCTGCTGCTGAGCGGCGTCGCCGCGCTGGTGCTGCTGGCCCTGGCCATGGTCTGGCTGGTCCGCTTCAGCCCCGTGCTGTCCGCCCGCCAGGTGGAGGTGACCGGCACCCGGCTGGTGAGCCAGGACCGGGTGGTGCAGGCCGCGCAGGTGCCGCTGGGCACCCCGCTGGCCAGGCTGGAAACCGACCCGATCGCCCAGCGGGTGGCCAGCCAGCTGACCGAGGTGGGGCAGGTCCGGGTCTCCACCTCCCTGCCCGGCACCGTGCGGATCGAGGTGACCGAGCGCACCGCCGTCTACCTGCGGCACAGCGGCTCGGTGTACCAGTCCGTGGACGCCTCGGGTGTGATCTTTGCCACCGCCGCGAAGCCGGCCAAGGGCGCCATCGTGGCCAGCACCGCCACCGTCGACAATCGGCTGCTGGCCGACGTCGCGACCGTGGTGCAGGCCCTGCCCACCGAGGTGCGTGGCCAGGTCACGGCCGTGGATGCCACCAGCCCCGACCGGATCGTGCTGAGCCTGACCAAGGGCCGCAGCGTGGTGTGGGGCAGCGCCGTGGCGTCGGACCAGAAGGCACCCGTCCTGGTGGCCCTGCTGGGGCAGAAGGCCACCGTCTTCGACGTGAGTTCCCCGGGCAGCCCGACCACCCGGTGAGGCCGGCTCGAGCCATGGTTGAGGGTTGGTGGAGACTCTCTCAAGGGTTGGTTGAGACTCTTGCCCGACGGGGGCTGGGCTGTTGGACAGGACTTTTGCCCACCTCATAGCCTGTGTGAGTCAACCGACCTGTTGTCTCGTGGGTCGGCGCTCCGTGTACGTGAACAGAATTGAGGCGGGATCCCCGTGGCGAGTGCTTCGCAGAACTATCTGGCAGTGATCAAGGTCGTCGGCGTGGGTGGCGGCGGCGTGAATGCCGTGAACCGCATGATCGAGGCTGGCCTCAAGGGTGTCGAGTTCATCGCGATCAACACCGACGCCCAGGCGCTGCTGATGAGCGACGCGGACGTGAAGCTGGACGTCGGCCGGGAGCTGACCCGCGGTCTGGGCGCCGGCGCCGACCCGGACAAGGGCCGTCAGGCCGCCGAGGACCACTCCGAGGAGATCGAGGAGACCCTGCGCGGCGCGGACATGGTCTTCGTCACCGCCGGTGAGGGTGGTGGCACCGGCACCGGTGGTGCCCCCGTCGTCGCCAAGATCGCCCGCTCCATCGGCGCGCTGACCATCGGCGTGGTCACCCGCCCCTTCTCCTTCGAGGGCAAGCGTCGCTCCACCCAGGCCGAGGAGGGCATTGCCCGCCTGCGGGAAGAGGTGGACACGCTGATCGTGATCCCCAATGACAAGCTGCTCCAGATGACCGACCACCAGGTGGCCATCCTGGACGCCTTCAAGCAGGCCGACCAGGTGCTGATGCAGGGTGTCTCCGGTATCACCGACCTGATCACCACCCCCGGTGTGATCAACCTCGACTTCGCGGACGTGAAGTCCGTGATGAGCAATGCCGGTTCCGCCCTGATGGGCATCGGATCGGCCCGTGGCGAGGATCGGGCGCGGGCCGCCGCGGAGCTGGCGATCAACTCGCCGCTGCTGGAGACCTCCATCGACGGCGCGCACGGCGTGCTGCTGTCCATCGCCGGTGGTTCGGACCTGGGCCTGTTCGAGGTCTCGGCCGCGGCCAACCTGATCGAGGCGGCGGCGCACGACGAGGCCAACATCATCTTCGGCACCATCATCGACGACGGCCTGGGCGACGAGGTCCGGGTGACGGTGATTGCGGCCGGCTTCGACGGTGGCGCCCCGCCCCGCCGCCAGCCCGGCATCCAGCGCTCGCCCGGCCTGAATGTCAACGGCACCCGCAACACGCCGCTGACCCCGCCCACCGTGCAGAACGTGCCCACCGCCACCCAGGTGGCCCGCGGGCCGCAGGTGATGGGTTCGGCCAGCTCCCCGGCGTCGGCCAGCCCGTCGAGCCCGGCCTTCCAGCAGCAGCCGAGCAATCCCTACGCCCATCAGGCCCAGCCCTCGCAGAACCAGCAGTCGCAGGGTGGTTTCGAGTCGGCCCGCACCCCGCGGCCGGCCGAAGAGGACAACGATCTGGACATTCCCGACTTCCTGAAGTGAGCGGTGCCTGAAGCGGGTATCGCTCGCACCGGCACAGCCTCGGCAACCGGCCCCTTCCCCCGCGGGAGGGGCCGGTTGCTCTTTCCTGCCAGCCTAGGATGAGCCCATGTTCAGCCATCTGGTCCGTCCCGACGCCACCCAACCGGTGGGGGTTGCCTTCACCGACCGCGCCGGAGGGCACAGC
The DNA here is from genome assembly GCF_038433155.1 of Luteococcus sp. H101. Classification (NCBI taxonomy): domain Bacteria; kingdom Bacillati; phylum Actinomycetota; class Actinomycetes; order Propionibacteriales; family Propionibacteriaceae; genus Luteococcus; species Luteococcus sp. H101. The sequence goes on along the minus strand of NZ_JBCDMW010000014.1, from coordinate 6,185 downwards.
AGCGGTTCGCTGGGTCCACTCAACCTGGGCCGGCTGGATGCCGACGATCCGGCGGCGGTGGAGCGCAATGGTGCCACCGTCGCCGCCCGGCTGGGGCTGGACGTGCTGGTGGCGCTGGACCAGGTGCACGGCGCCGACGTGCTCACCGTCGACCGGGACTTCCTGGCCGGCTGGGGCCCGCGGCACTGGCTGGGTGAGGCGGCCGGGCTGCCCGCCCTGCCCCGGGCCGACGCGGCGGTCACCGACCAGTCGGGCATCGGCCTGATGGTCCGGGTGGCGGACTGCGTGCCGGTGCTGCTGGCCGACGCGAGTGCCGGGGTGGTCGGCGGGGCGCACGCCGGCCGGGCCGGCTTCGACCTGGGGGTGCTGCCCGCGACCGTCGAGGCGATGTACCGGCTCGGTGCCCGGGAGATCCGCGCCTGGATCGGCCCGCATGTCTGCGGCGAGTGCTACGAGGTGCCGCAGGAGATGGCCGACCAGACCGACGCCCGCCATCCGGGGGTGGCGGCCCGCACTTCCTGGGGCACGGCGTCGCTGGACCTCGGGGTGGGCTGCGTCAACCAGTTGACGGCGTTGGGGGTGCGCACCGAACGCGTCGATCCCTGTACGCTCACCACCCCGGGCCTGCACTCGCACCGCCGGGACGGGGCCGGTGCCGGGCGGCAGGCCGGGATCATTTGGCGCGTGTCGTGAGCCGCTGTTCCGCCGCCGCCAAGCACAGCAGGTAACCTCGTCGATGACGTCATTCCAGGAGGGCACATGTCGGAAAGCAGCATGAAGAAGGTGGGCAAGTGGCTCGGCCTCATTGAGGATTCGCGCTATGACTACGAGGAGGACGGCGAGCTGACCGAGGAGGTCTTCCGCGACGACAAGCACGAACCCTCCCAGATCACCTCGCTGCCGGACCGTCGCCCCGTCGCCCCGGTGGTGCAGACCCAGACCCAGACCCTGCAGCCCGCCCAGCCCAGTCCCCAGGCGGTCAGCGTGACCCAGACACCCACGGGCGCCACCGCGGCCAAGCAGTCCGCCCCGACGCAGCACACCGCGGACCTGACCCGGATCATCACCGTGCACCCGCGCACCTACAACGAGGCCCGCACCATTGGCGAGCACTACCGGGACAATGTGCCGGTGATCATGAACCTCTCGGACATGGAGGATGCCGACGCCAAGCGCCTGGTGGACTTCGCTGCCGGCCTGATCTTCGGCCTGCGCGGCACCATCGAGCGGGTCACCAGCAAGGTCTTCCTGCTGTCGCCGCAGAATGTCACCGTCACCGCGGAGGACAAGGAGCGGATTGCCGCGGGTGGCTTCTTCAACCAGAGCTGAGTGGCGCCTCCCGGCACCTTTGGGCGGTTGTCTGGTGCGCCTGTTGGGCGCTGGAGTAGCCTGTCGGCAGGCCCCTTTCGTGGGGCTGTCCGATGCCCCGAGCGGGGCCTGAGAAGCCACTGAGCTGGGAGAACCACATGACGCTGACCCTTGAGGACGTCAAGAACGTCCGCTTCCCGATCGCCAAGCGCGTGGGCGAGGGCTATCGCGCCACCGAGGTTGACGACTTCGTCGACAAGGTGGATGTCACCTTCGCCACGCTGCTTGAGCAGAACGAGCGGATGAAGGCCCAGATCGAGGCCTTCGACGGTGAGGACCGGCCCGAGCAGGTGGCCGACCAGTCCGACCTGGCCGCCGAGAATGCGCGACTCAAGGAGGAGCTGGAGCAGGCCCGCGCGGCCGTCGAGACCGCTCCCCGGGACGCCGCCCCGGTGGCCGCTCCCGCCGTCGACGACGCCGAGCTGCAGCGCCTGCGGGAGGAGAATGCCAGCCTGCGCGAGCAGCTGGACGGCACCCGCGCCGAGCTGGAGCAGGCCCGGCAGTCCTCCGCGCTGACCGTGATGGACTCTGGTGACCGCAAGGTGGACAAGATCGTGGTCTCCACCGCCGCCCAGGCCAGCCCCGCCGTGACTCGGTTGGTGCAGCTGGCCACCGAGCAGGCCGAGTCCGTCGTGGGCGATGCCCAGGCCGAGGCCCAGCGGCTGCGCGACGAGGCCGAGCGTGCCGCGCACGAGCTGACCACCGACGCCCAGACCCGCGCCGACCACATCCAGTCCGAGGCCCGGGTCAATGCCGACGAGCTGACCGCCAAGGCCCAGGCCGAGGCCCAGCGCCTCACCACCGAGGCGCAGGCCAACTCGGACCGGGTGAACACCGATGCGGAGAACCGCCGCAAGGAGCTGTTCAGCCGGCTGGAGGCGGAGCGTGACCAGCTGCTGGCCAAGGTGGACCACCTGCGCGGGTTCGAGGGGGACTACCGCAAGAACCTGGTGGCCCACTTCGCCCGCCAGACCGAGCTGGTGCAGTCGGAGAAGCTGGAGCCCTCCAGCCTGCCGGAGCTGCTCACCGAGCCCCGGCCCGAGGCCGGTCCTGCGGACCAGCTGTCCCAGCAGGCCGACGAGAGCCCGGCGGACGCGGCGGCCGCGCCCTCGTCCACCCCGCGGCTGGATGCCCTGCTGAACGACACCCACTGACCGCCACGGAGCACGCCCCGGAAGCCCGGCACCGCAGCAGGTGCCGGGCTTCCGGGCTGCTTGCGGGGGAAGCCGGCGGACAGGGGGTTGACAGCTGGTGTATCTTCGCAGGTCAGACGGCAACGACGGTTGCCACCAATTCGGGGTGGCGCAATCGCGTCCCCACACCCTAGGAGCAGTGCAGATGGCGACCAGCAAGAACGCGGCGGACCAGATGGTCCTGCCCGTCCGTGACGGCGAAGATCCCTGGACCGCCGAGGAGGTTGCGGAGGTCCGCGAGGAGCTCGTCAACGAGATCGAGCGGATGCGCAAGGCGATCGAGGTGGCCGAGGCGGAGCTGGCCGGGCTGATGCGCGAGGGCAGCGACGGGGCCGGGCGGGACCCGGCCGATGTCGGCTCCTCCAACTTCGAGCGGGACCAGGAGATGAGCCTGGCCCAGAATGCCCGGGAGATGCTGGAACAGTCCGAGCTGGCGCTGAGCCTGTTCGACAAGGGCCAGTACGGGCTGTGCGAGAGCTGCAACCAGCCGATCGGCAAGGCCCGTCTGCAGGCCTTCCCGCGGGCCACCATGTGCGTCGCCTGCAAGCAGCGCGAGGAACGGCGATAACCAGCACGGCCCGGGGCCGGTGGCTGATGGCCGTCACCGCCGTGACCGGGTTGGCGCTGGACCAGCTGACCAAGTACCTGGCCGTGGCCCATCTGGGCCCCCAGGCCCCGATCCGTCTGCTGGGTGGTCTGCTGCGCCTGCAGCTGATCCGCAATCCAGGTGCGGCCTTCTCCCTGGGTGAGGGCTCGACGGTGGCAATCAGCCTGCTGGCCATCCTGGCCACCGCGGCGATGCTGTTTGTCGTCGCGCCCCGGGTGCGGACCCCAGGGGCGGGGCTGCTGGCCGGGCTGGCCACTGCCGGCATCGCCGGGAACCTGGTGGACCGGCTGGTGCGCCCCCCGTCGCCGCTGCGCGGGCACGTGATTGACTTCTTCCAGTTGCCCCACTTCGCGATCTTCAATGTCGCGGACATCTTCATCACCTGCACCGCGGCGATCCTGGTGGTGGGCGCCTTCCGCGGTGACGAGCCACGCACCCGCAAGGAGGAAACGCAGCGATGAGCGTGTTGCTGGTGCCCGACGGTCTGGACGGTGACCGGATCGACGCCGCCGCGGCCCGGATGACCGGGCTGTCCCGGTCCCGGATCGCGGACCTAGTGGAGGCCGGCGCGGTCCGGCTGGACGGGGCGACGGTGGACAAGCCGTCGCTGAAGGTCCGTGCCGGCGCCATGCTGGAGGTTGACCTGGAGGCGATGCCCAGTGGGGTGCAGGTCACGCCGCGGGAGGTTGCCGGGGTCCGGATCGTGCACGACGACCGGGACATCGTGGTGGTGGACAAGCCCGTCGGGGTGGCGGCCCACCCGTCGCTCGGCTGGGAGGGTCCCAGTGTGGTGGAGCACCTGGCCGGCGCCGGTTTCCGGATCTCCACCAGCGGCGCACCGGAGCGGCAGGGGATCGTTCAGCGGCTGGACGTCGGCACGTCCGGCCTGATGGTGGTGGCCAAGAGCGAGCGCGCCTACACGGTACTGAAGCAGGCCTTCCGGGATCGCACGGTGAGCAAGACCTACCACGCCCTGGTGCAGGGTCACCCCGACCCCTTCGAGGGCACCATCGACGCCCCCATCGCCCGGCATCCCGGCTCCGAGTGGAAGATGGCGGTGGTGGACGGCGGGCGCCGCTCCATCACCCACTACGAGACCCTAGAGGCGCACCGCGCCGCCACGCTGCTGCAGGTCCACCTGGAGACCGGCCGCACCCACCAGATCCGGGTGCACATGGCCGCCATCAAGCATCCCTGCGTGGGCGACCCCACCTACGGGGCGGACCCGGTGCTGGCAGCCAAGCTCGGTCTGGCGCGGCAGTGGCTGCATGCCGTCGAGCTGTCCTTCACCCATCCCGGAACGGGGGAGTGGGTCACCTACACCTCGGACTATCCCGAGGACCTGCAGCACGCGCTGGACCTGGTGCGCTCCTGGTGACAGGTGTCCGGCCGGGGCACACAGCATGACGGGCGGCTTAACAAGCCCGTCGGGCCACTACCTCTCACGGAATGCTCAGCACCGCTCAGGTAGGGTTGACAACGTGCGTAGAGCTAAAATTGTTTGCACGCTCGGGCCGGCAGTGTCCAGCCCGGAGCGTATGGAAGAACTCGTCAACGCGGGCATGGACGTTGCCCGCCTCAACATGAGCCACGGGGATCACCCGGAGCATGAAAAGCGGCTCCAGATGACCCGGGAGGCCGCCCAGAAGACCGGCCGCACCATCGGTGTGCTCGCCGACCTGCAGGGTCCCAAGATCCGTCTCGGCCGGTTCGCCGAGGACAAGGTGATGCTGACCTACGGCCAGACCTTCACCATCACCACCGATGACATCCAGGGCGACGCGACCCGTTGCTCCACCACCTTCAAGGGCCTGCCGGGCGATGTTAACCCCGGCGACACCATCCTGATCGACGACGGTCGGATCGGTCTGGAGGCCGTCGAGGTGACGGGTACCGACGTGGTCTGCAAGGTCACCGTCGCCGGGCCGGTGAGCAACAACAAGGGCATCAACCTGCCCGGCGTCGCGGTCAGCGTCCCCGCCCTGAGCGAGAAGGACGAGGCCGACCTGCGCTGGGCGCTGAAGCATGACGTCGACATGATCGCCCTGTCCTTCGTGCGCAGCGCCGACGACATCAAGCGCGTGCACGAGATCATGGACGAGGAGGGTCGCCGGCTGCCGGTGATCGCCAAGCTGGAGAAGCCGCAGGCGATCGAGAACCTGGACGCCATCATCGACGCCTTCGACGCCTTCATGGTGGCCCGTGGTGACCTGGGCGTGGAGCTCCCGCTGGAGGAGGTGCCGCTGGTCCAGAAGAAGATCGTGCGGGCCGCCCGCAAGTGGGCCAAGCCGGTGATCGTCGCCACCCAGATGCTGGAGTCGATGATCTCGGCCCCGCGGCCCACCCGCGCGGAGGCGTCCGACGTCGCCAACGCCATCCTGGATGGGGCCGACGCGGTGATGCTGTCCGGTGAGACCTCGGTGGGTGCCTACCCGATCGACACGGTGCGCACGATGGCCAACATCGTGACCAACACCGAAGAGCACGGCATGAGCAAGATCAACGAGATCGACTGGGATCCGCACACCACCGGTGGCGTGATCGCCAAGGCCGCCGCCGAGGTGGCCGGCCGGATCGACGCCAAGTACCTGGTGGCCTTCACCAAGTCCGGCGACACCGGCAAGCGCCTGTCCCGGCTGCGTTCCCCGATCCCGATGCTGTGCTTCACGCCCGACGAGTCGACCCGGCAGACCATGACCCTGACCTGGGGCATGACCGCCCGGATCACCCCCGAGTTCACCGATCCCGAGGAGATGGTGCGCGCGGTGGAGAAGATCCTGCTGGACGAGGGTTCGGTCACCGTGGGCGAGTACATCGTGATCGTCTCGGGCTCGCCGATGGGCGTTCCCGGCAAGACCAATTCGCTGCGGGTGCACAAGATCAAGGCTCCCGCCATGGACTCGGCCCACTGAGCCCGGTCCCGCTCGCGCTCTGCCTTCCTGGTGGGCGCTCCCTCGGGCAACCGGGGGAGCGCCCACCAGGCCGGGTGACCGGACGTCAAAAAGTGTGGCAGAATT